>NZ_JBEYID010000003.1:0-276428 GCF_040635605.1 Streptosporangium sp. NPDC006930
CGGGGCCGATGGTGGCGGTGCCGCCGCCGGTGGCGGTGAACTGGCTGGCCTGGCCGACGACGGCCCAGAAGTCCCCGGCGGGGATCTCCTCGGGCAGGCGGGTGTCGGTGACGGTGACGGTGGGCAGGGTGCCGGTGAACTGGCGGGCGGCGGCGTTGGTGCCGTTCTCGGTGAGGGTGACGCCGTTGTTGTCGGCGACGGTCATGGAGACCTCGCCGGGAGTGCGGATGGGGTCGATGGTGACCGAGACCTCGATGCCCTCGTCGGGGTCGGCGGAGGCCATCGCGGGGGCGGCGGTGGCGGCGAGGGCGAGGCCGAGCAGGGACGCGGCGATGACCCGGGTGGTGCGGGTGGTCTTCATGGGCTTGCTCCGTTTATGGGGGGCGGGGCCGACCGGCATGTCGGCCGGCCCCGGTTGAAAGTGGCGACGTTCAGAGGTGTGTGCTGTGTCGCCGTTGAGGTCGGGTCAGCTGCAGCTGAGCGTGTTGTAGGCGGTGCTGTGGTCGGCGGTGATCGCCTGGCCGCCGATGGTCGCGGCGCCCGCGGCGGTCACGGTGCCGGCGGCGAGCTGTGCGGTCCGGGTGTTGAAGGACTGGTAGGCCTGCTTGCCCGGGGCGACGTCGGCGAACGTCTTGGAGCCGTAGGGGGTGGTCAGGGTGATGCTGGCGGGCACGGTGCCGTTGTTGACGGCCGTGACCGCCAGGTGCGCCGTGGTACCCACACAACGAGCCTGCGTGGTGAGGGCCATCGAGAGGCCGGAGGTGAACTTCGTCTGGTTCTGCGGGTTGATCCTGTCGCTCTTCACAGCCGCCGCCGCGTTGATCTCGGCCTGGGTGAGGGACTCGCTCGGCTTCAGCTTGAAGGCGTCGAAACCGCGCACGATCTCGTTGCCGTAGATGTGGCCGTTGTACCAGTAGGCGGACCAGAAGCCACCGGTGACCAGCGAGGACGCGTTGACCGGACCGCGGTCGAAGAACGCGATCTCCTTGGGGTTGGCGGAGTCGGTGAAGTCGAACACCGACAGGCCACCCTGGTACCAGGCCTGGACCATGACGTCACGGCCGGGGATCGGGATGAGCGACCCGTTGTGCGCGACACAGTTCTCCGCCGTCGTCTGCGGCACCGGGAGCTTGTAGTAGCTCCTGAAGACGAGCTTGCCGTCGACGATGTCGTAGATCGAGTTCGCGCCCCACGACGGCAGGTCGGTGGTCCGGCAGCGCGCACCGGAGCCGCCGCCCCACTCGTCGGTGAAGACGACCTTCGTACCGTCGTTGTTGAAGGTGGCCGAGTGCCAGTACGCGTAGTTGGGGTCGGAGACCGCGTCGATCCGCTTCGGGTTCGTCGGGTCCGAGATGTCGATCAGGATGCCGTTACCCGCACAGGCGCCGGCGGCGAGGCCGATCTCCGGGTACGACGTGATGTCGTGGCACTGGTTGGTGACCGGTGACGGCGACCAGTTGGTGCCGGCCGGGTGCTGCGGGGTGGGCGGGGTGTTCTGCAGCCCGTTGATCGCGCCGGTCTCCTCGTTGGTGAAGATCCGGGGGTTGCTCACGACCGAGGCGTTCTGCGGGGCGGCGAGCGGAACCCGGATGACGTCGATCCGCCACAGCGAGGTGGCCGGGTCGGTCGCCGCCGTGTTGGCGCAGCCCGCGAGCTCCTGGCCGGAGCGCACGCTGGAGGTGCCGGAGACGTAGACGTACAGGTTCTCCGGTTCGTTCTTGCTCGTCACCAGCGAGTGCGTGTGCGAACCACGGCAGGTCTGCACCGCCGCCACCTGCGTCGGGTGCTCGATGTCGCTGATGTCGAAGATACGGACGCCGCGGAACCGGTCGGGGTTGACGGTTCCGGTGGCCCCCTGAGTGCCGCAGTCGATCCGACCGCGGGTCTCCTCGACCGACAAGAACAGCAGGTTCCCCTGCACCGACAGGTCGCCCTGCCCACCGGGGCAGACCACCGAAGTCTTCAGAACGGGCGTGCTGCCCGTGGAGATGTCGTAGATGTTGAAACCGTTGTAGTTACCGGAGAACGCGTAGTTCCCACTGAACGCCAGGTCGGAGTTGAGATACGAGCCGCTACCTGGGCTGGAGGGGTTGTAGAAGCCCTCCGGCCTGTCCAGGTGTGCGGTCTTCTCCAGGTTGCTGATGGCTTCCTGGGCGTCCAACCATCCGGCACCAAGACCGATGCGGGGGTCGACGTCGGCCGCCGCGGAGGCCATGGTCGGCAGTAGTCCTGCCAACACCGCACCTATCGCGATGATCCCGAGCTTCTGTAGTCTGGCACGTCCCCCACGCGCCGAACGGCTACCTCTCACGGGCCGTTTCCCTTTCTTTCGGGCATCCCCTCCCTAGGTGATCTATCGCGAAGGGCGACCCGGGATCTGCCGGTGCCTCTTTGTGACGCCAGCTGGGGGGAGATCCACTTTGGTGTTACACGCGAACTGTAACGGAAGCGGCCTTGATGTTCTATACCCTGACATATCTACTGTTCCGGATGACCGCTACCTAGAAGGGTGCAAGAGGTTCACATAATGACTTCACTGCCCAAATGGCGAAATGTAAGCATGTTTGTAATCGCCGTCGGCATGATCGCCGGATGTACCACGGAGTCGCCCAAGGCGTCGGCCGCTCCAGTGATCGTTCAACCGGGAGCCCCGGGCGATCGCGGACAGACGCTCGCCGCCTCCTCGATGCCGACGGTCGCAGACACCCAGTTCACCGCCGCCGACGTGCTCTTCATGCAGGGCATGATCCCGCACCACGCCCAGGCGCTGCGGATGACCGACCTCGTGCCCTCCCGCAGCAAGAACCGGGACATCACTTTGATCGCCCAGCGGATGCAGGCGTCCCAGGAGGACGAGATCGCGCTGATGCGACGCTGGCTCCAGGACCGCGACCAGAAGGTGCCGGACGCGAACCACGATCACTCCGGCGCAGGTGGGGAGCTCATGCCCGGGATGCTGACCGAGGAGCAGTTCGCCGAGCTGAAGAAGGCCACGGAGAAGGACTTCGACCGGCTCTTCGTGCAGTACATGATCACCCACCACACGGGCGCGCTCCAGATGGTCGAGAAGCTGTTCGGCGACGGTGGCGGCCAGGAAACGGAGATCTTCACCTACGCCTCCCACGTCGACGCCGACCAGCGCATCGAGATCGACCGCATGCAGAAGCTCCTCGCCCAGTTGGGCGGCCCCGCTTCCGGCTGACGCGCCGTTTCCCTTTCGGCCGGGACGCGTTCGCTCGGGGAGGGGAGGTGAGAAAAGCGCGGACGGGCGGCTGCTTTGACGACAGGGGCGACGGTCGCCGGTCTTTGTTGTTCACCGTCGCCCGAGAGGCGGCGAACAGGAAAGAAGGTGTCCTGTAAACTTTTCCGAAGATCAAGGTAAAGGGCTGAATCAAATTTTGTCGCGACAAAGTCATCCTTTGTCGTCCTAATTGTCGGGACGGGCGATTCGCTGATTCATGCCTGTCCCATGTCGCCCCAAGGCCGGGATCGACCCGGTCGAGGCGCCGGACACCCTGCGGCGGGGCTACGACGTACGGTCATGACGACGGCGGTCCGCGCCGGGTGCCTGATCAGGGGTGAGCGCCCGGCGGAGGCGAAGGACGGCGCGATCCTCGCGAGCCGTCCACGCAAGAGGGGCGAGTCAGAGCTCGGCCTGCATCTCCCGCATCCTGCGGATCTCCGCGCTCTGGGTGACCGAGATGTCGTTGGCCAGCTCCTCGACCCGCACGTGTGAGCCGGAGGTCAGGACCTGCTCGGACATCGCGAGGGCGCCCTGATGGTGCGCGATCATGAGCTGGAGGAAGAGCCGGTCGAAGTCCTTGCCCGAGGCGGCCGTGAGCGCCTTCATCTGCTCCGGCGTGGCCATGCCGGGCATGTCGCCGTGCCCGGCATGGTGTTCGGGAACCCGCTGCCCCTGCTGCTGGAGCCAGGTGGTCATGAACTGGATCTCCGGCCCCTGTGCGTCCTTGATGCGGGAGGCGAGGCCCTTGAGCCTGGTGTGCTCGGCCCTGGTCGGGGCGAGGGTGGCCATGTCGAGGGCCTGGCGGTGGTGAACGATCATGTCCTGGAGGTACTTCACGTCGGCCGCGTTCACGGTGGGCGAGGGCACGAGCGTGGCGACCTCACTCGGGTCGACGGTCCTGGCGACCTCGCCCGGCCTGCCTGGGACGATCACCGGCACCGAGGCCTGGGCGGCCTCGGGGGGTGCGGGGGCATCCGGCTCCGAGGTGCACGCGCTGAGAGACAGGGCGGCGACCACGGCGATGAGCGCGACGCGCACCCGGCCTCCTTCGTGAATGTCCATTAACGTCCTTCCGCGGCCTGCGAGCCGGGGATATCGGCTTCCGGCCCCGGTCGGATCCCTCGATCCGCGGGTCGGGCACGCCCAAAGCTCCACGCGAGCATCCAGGCGAACACGGCACGCCCCGTCCCGTCAGGAACGCCACGTCCATCGTGTCCGCCGCGGAACACCCCAACCCTAACGGGTCGGGCTGACGTGAGGAGAGAGGCCTCGCACGGGAGATGTGGGATGTTTCGGGCTGTATGTCCAGTGCCGCAAGACCGTAGCCCCTCCGGGCCGCGTTCGTAAAGGCCTCATGTCGGAAACAGTTGCTGACACTGTGACGGCTTGCCTGGCCGGCCGTTCAGGATGAACGATTCAGACATTTATGCACGCTTTATCAGTGCATGTAGCTAGGAGGTACAAAGTGTCCACCCCCCCAGGGAAGGGTCTGACCGGCCGCTTTCTGTTCGTGGCCGGCCTCGCCGTCGCCACGGTTCTGGCCGCGGTACCCGCGCAGGCCGCTGACATCCCGGCGCCGGGCGAGATCGCCAAGAGCGGAAACGTCGAGCACGTCACCAACGTGCCCAAGCCGGCCAGCCTGACAGACATCAACACCGACATGGCGTTCCAGGGCGACTACGCCTTCGTCGGCAACTACAGCGGCTTCTCGATCTACGACATCAAGAACCCGAAGAAGACCTCGGTGGTCAGCTCGGTGATCTGCCCCGGCGGCCAGATGGACCTGTCCGTCCATGGTGACCTGCTCTTCGCCGCGGTCGACTCCTCACGCAACAACGACTCCTGCAGCAGCGTCGGTCAGAGCGCCGCGATCAAGGAATCGTGGGAGGGCGTCCGGATCTTCGATGTCAGCGACAAGAAGAACCCCAAGTACGTCAAGGCGGTCGAGACCAACTGTGGCTCGCACACCCTGACTCTCGTCCCCGGCAAGGGCAGGGACAAGAAGAACGTCTACGTCTACGTCTCCTCCTACAGCCCGAGCGCGTCGTTCCCCGACTGCCAGCCGCCGCACGACAAGATCTCGATCATCAAGGTGCCGGTGAAGAACCCGGAGGCCGCCGCGGTCGTCGCCACGCCGGTTCTGTTCCCGGACGGTGGCAACCCCGGCGAGAGCCTGCCGTACCCCTACCGCACCTCGGCGACGAGCGGCTGCCACGACATCACCGCCTACCCGGAGAAGGACATCGCCGCCGGAGCCTGCATGGGCGAGGGCATCATGATGGACATCTCCAACCCGGTCGACCCGAAGGTCACCGCCACGGTCCGTGACGACGAGAACTTCGCGTTCTGGCACTCGGCGACGTTCAACAACAAGGGCACCAAGGTCGTCTTCACCGACGAGCTCGGCGGCGGCAGCGCGGCCACCTGCAACGAGGCGATCGGCCCGAACCGCGGCGCCAACGCCTACTACGACATCGAGGACGGCCAGTTCGCCTTCAAGGGTTACTTCAAGATCTCCCGCCACCAGGACGACACCGAGAACTGCGTCGCGCACAACGGCTCGCTCATCCCGGTCAAGGGCAAGGACATCATGGTCCAGGCCTGGTACCAGGGCGGCATCTCGGTCGTCGACTTCACCGACTCGGCCAACGCGCAGGAGATCGCCTTCTTCGAGCGCGGCCCTGACAGCGCCAACCGGCTCAGCGGTGGCTTCTGGTCGGCGTACTACTACAACGGTCACGTCTACGGCAGCGACTTCAACCTTGGTCTTGACGTTCTGAAGATCAATGACAAGCGCCTCGACAAGGCGGACAAGGTCAAGTTCAAGGACCTGAACCCGCAGACCCAGGACTCCTACCAGCCCGACAACAAGGGTCACTGACCTTTGACGTGACGGTCGTCGGGCGCCCGTCCGGCACCCGACGGCCGTCACTCGCCCCGGAACCACCCGGCGAGCCATAAAAAGGGGTAACAGTAAACTTTTCTGGAGTTCAGGTAAAGAGGTTGAATCAAATTTTATTGTGACAAAGTCACGTCATGTTGACTCGGGTCTTCGGGGCGGACGGTTTGCTAATTTATGCATGCCTTATGTCCGCTTCAAGGAGGCACCCGCAGTGTTCGCTCCCCGAAGGGTCGTCCGGGCGTTGGCGGTGGTGGCCACGGCCGCCGCGATGCTGATGTCCACGGTCTCGGCCCAGGCCGCCGACATTCCTCCGCCCGGCGAAGTCGTCACCAGCCCCAACGTGACGCACGTCGGGACCCTGCCCAAGCTTCCCGGCCTTGAGAGCACCGTCAACAGCGACATCGCCTTCCAGGGCAACTACGCCTACGTCGGCAACTACGGCGGTTTCTCGATCTACGACATCAGCAACCCGAAGCGCGCCAAGCTCGTCAGCGGTGTCCTGTGCCCCGGCTCCCAGATGGACGTGTCGGTCCACGACGACCTGCTGTTCGCCGCGGTCGACAACTCCCGCAGCGACGACTCCTGCAACAGCGTCGGCCAGCCGGCCAGCGTCAAGGAATCGTGGGAGGGGGTCCGAATCTTCGACATCAAGGACAAGAAGAACCCCAAGTACATCAAGTCGGTCGAAACCAACTGTGGCTCCCACACCCTGACCCTTGTTCCCGGAAAGACCGGGGACCGAAAGAATGTCTACCTCTACGTCTCCTCCTACAATCCGAGTGACACGTTCCCCGACTGCCTGCCACCGCACGACAAGATCTCGGTCATCAAGGTGCCGCTGCGCAACCCGACCGCCGCCGCCGTGGTCAAGACGCCGGTCATCTTCCCCGACGGGGGCAACGAGACGCAGCCGGGCCTGCTGCTGCCGACCAGCGGCTGCCACGACATCACCGTCTACGCGGAGAAGAACATCGCGGCCGGGGCCTGCATGGGTGACGGCGTCCTGTTCGACATCTCCGACCGGGAGAACCCGGTGATCACCGCGCGGACCACCGACCCGAACTTCGCGTTCTGGCACTCGGCGACGTTCAACAACAGGGGCGACAAGGTCATCTTCACCGACGAGCTCGGCGGCGGCGGCGCGGCCACCTGCAACGAGGCGATCGGCCCGAACCGCGGCGCCGACGCCATCTACGAGATCAAGCGCGGCAGGCTGGTCTTCAAGAGCTACTTCAAGATCGCTCGCCACCAGGCCGACGCCGAGAACTGCGTCGCGCACAACGGCTCGCTCATCCCGGTCAAGGGCAAGGACATCATGGTCCAGGCCTGGTACCAGGGCGGCGTCTCCTTCGTGGACCTCACCGACTCGGCCCGTCCGAAGGAGATCGGCTACTTCGAGCGCGGTCCCGAGCCCAACGGCGGAAGCGGCGGCATCTGGTCGGCGTACTACTACAACGGCTATGTCTACGCCAGCGACTTCCACCGAGGGCTGGACGTCCTCAAGATCGACGACCGTCGCACCGACCCGGCCAAGAGTGTCCGTACGGACCGGCTGAACGTGCAGACCCAGGCCTCCTACGGAGAGCACGGCCACCACTGACCGTCCGAGCGGCCCGTCCTCCGAGGAGACGCGGTCGCCCGCGAGACGTACGTGAGGGGCGGTGGGCCTTCCCACCGCCCCTTTTGCGTGCTCCGGCACGACGCTCTTCACCGGCGTGAGTGCTCGCCTACGGGGAGGTGAGGGTGCGGGGGCCTGTCAGGCGGGAGGGACGAAACCGCCGGGCGTGGAGTCGGGCCGCCGCGCGGGGGGCGGGGACGTGGGCGGGAGAGGTGCCGGGTGGGGCGGCCCAGCCGGAGGCGGCAGGGGGATCCGCGGCTGCGACGGCCGGTAGTCGGGCCGAGGCGCCGATCCGGGGGGCGCGTACGGAACGGGGACGTACGGAGCGGAAGGGTGCGGCTGACCTGTCCACTGCCGCTCCGGCCGGTGCCCGCCGGTTCGCTGGGCCAGGCGCGCCTGCTCGCGGCGACGGCGTTCGGCCAGGACCGCGGTCAGGTAGGCGAACGGCGGCACACCCGGCGGGGCGGGAGGGGAGACGAAGGCCGACATCTCGGTGGCGATGCGCACGCCCATCTCGTGCTGGACGGCCGGGGCGAGGTCGTGCCAGCGCATGAGGTACTGCCTCGCGGTGGCCGCGACCTGCTCGGGCAGCCGCGACAGCTCCAGCGTCGCCGCCCACGGGGCGAGCATCGGCGGCATGTCCAGCGGCGGCCCGTACTGCCGCGGGACGCGCTCGGAGATCACGATGGTGCCGGAGAAGATGTCGCCGAGCCGCTTGCCCTTCTCCGAGATCAGCGAGCTGATCAGCGCGGGGGCACCACTGAGCATCCAGAACTCCAGGACCCCCGCCAGCCCGCGGAACAGGGCCTGCCGGAACCGCTCGGGACCGCCGTCGTCGCTGACGACCCGCAGCCCCAGCGCGAGCTTGCCCAGGCTGCGCCCACGCGTGAGCGTCTCGAAGGTCACCGGGTAGCCGACGACCACGAGCACGGTGAGCACGATGTAGACCATCGTCGTCAGCGCCGGATCGTCCAGGAATCCCAGGTTGCCGACGAGGAGGGAGGCCCCCAGCAGCGTCACGACCTGGATCGCCATGTCGATCAGCAGTGCCGCGGCCCTGCTCGGGAGCTGGGCCACGCGGACCTCGACGACCACGGCCTCGCCGGTTACGACATCGGACACAACCAGCACCCTACCTTCGACTGGATAGGCTGATCGCGTGGACATCGACGCCTTTGTCACCGCGCACCGGCCCGCCTGGGATCGTCTTGAGGATCTGGTCCGGCGTCGCGGCTCGCTGGACGGTGCCGAGGTCGACGAGCTGGTCGACCTCTACCAGCGGGTGGCCACGCACCTGTCCCTCGTCCGCTCGGCCTCCGCCGACCCCATCCTGGTGGGCCGCCTGTCGGCGCTCGTCGCCCGGGCCCGCTCCGCCGTGACCGGGGCGCACACCCCGGCCTGGCGGGAGTTCGTCCGTTTCTTCACCGTCTCCTTCCCGGTGGTCGCCTACCGGGCCCGTCGCTGGTGGCTGGCCACGGGCGTCGCGTTCCTGCTGGTCTCCACGGTCGTCGCGGTCTGGGTGGGGGAGAACCCCGGTGTCCAGGCGGCGATCGCCACCCCCGAGGAGATCACCCAACTCGTCGAGCACGACTTCGCCGACTACTACTCGGAGAACCCGGCGACCTCGTTCGCCGGACAGGTCTGGGTCAACAACGCCTGGGTCTCGATGCAGGTCATCATGATGTCCGTCCTGCTCGGCCTGCCGATCCCGTACGTCCTGTGGGAGAACGCGCTCAACGTGGCCGTCTCCGCCGGGCTGATGGCCTCGCGCGGCAAGCTCGACATCTTCTTCGGGCTGATCACCCCGCACGGCCTGCTGGAGCTGACCGCGGTGTTCCTCGCCGCGGCCGTCGGCATGCGCCTCGGCTGGACGGTCGTCGACCCCGGCCCGCGCAGGCGCACGGAGGCTCTGGCCGAACAGGGCAGAGCCGTGATGAGCGTGGCCCTCGGCCTGATCGTGGTGCTGTTCGTCTCCGGGCTGATCGAGGGCCTGGTCACTCCCTCGGGTTTGCCCACCTGGGCGCGGATCGGCATCGGGGTGGTCGCGGAGGTCGCGTTCCTCGCCTACGTGATCTTCTTCGGCCGCCGCGCCGTGGCCGCGGGCGAGAGCGGGGACATGGAACGCGCCCCCGACCTGGCTCCGAGCGCCGGCTGAGCACCGGTGAGCGCCGGGGCGGCTCAGAGCCGCCCGGCCGCCTTCAGCGCCAGGTAGGCGTCGGCGAGGGCCGGGGCGATCTGGTCGGGGGTGGTGTCCACGACCTCCACACCCTGGCGGCGCAGCAGGGTGGTGATCCTGCGCCGTCCCGCGCGCAGGTGCTCGGCCGCCGCCGCGCCGTAGACCAGCTCGGAGGTGCCGCGCCCGGCGGCCATCTCGGCCACCTGGGGGTCGGAGACGGCGGCCAGGAGCACCAGGTGCCGCGAGGAGAGGCGGGGAAGGACGGGCAGAAGCCCTTCCTCAAGCGCCGCCGGGTTGAGGTCGGTCAGCACGACGACCAGGCAGCGTCGCCTGGCCCGCGCCATGACGGCCGCGACCATCCCCGCGGAGTCGGCCTCGACCAGTTCGGCCTCGATCGGGGCCATGGTGTTGACCAGGGACGACAGCAGCTCCGTACGGCCGGTGCCGGACACCCAGGCGCGTACCCTCCGGTCGTGGGCCATGAAGTCGACCCGGTCGCCCGCACGGGAGGCGAGGGCGGCCAGCAGCAGCGCCGCGTCCATCGACCAGTCGAGGCGGGGCCAGCCGGGCACGACCCGCGCCCCGCTTCCGGCGCCGGTCCTCGGCACCTCCCCGGCCAACGGAATCGGGGCGGTGCCCACCCGTCCGGCCGAGGTACGGCCGGTGTCGAGCACGATCAGCACCCGACGGTCGCGCTCGGGCCGCCAGGTGCGGACGACGACGTCGTCGCGGCGCGCGGTGGCCCGCCAGTCGATCGAGCGGACGTCGTCGCCGACCACGTACTCCCGCAGCGAGTCGAACTCGGTGCCCTGCCCCCGGATCATCGACGGGTGCCGGCCCTCCAGCTCCCTGAGCCTGGACAGCTTGGCGGGCAGGTGCTTGCGGCTGAGGAAGGGGGGCAGCACCCTGACCGACCAGGGCACCCGGTGTGAGCCCTGGCGGGCCGCCACACCCAGCGGGCCCAGCGTCCGCACCGTCACCGTGACCGCCTCGCGGTCGCCCCTGCGGGTGGGAGTGAGCGTCGTGACCAGCCGGCGGCGCTCGCCGGGGGGAACGTCCAGCGGCAGGTGCCGGGGCGTGGCGCCCGCGGAGGGCGGCCAGGCGTCCCTGAGCACGCCGCGCGCCCTGCGGGGGCCGGGGTTCTCCACGATCAGCTCGACCGTGACCGACTCGCCGAGCCGTACCAGCCGCTCGCCCGAGCGGGTGAAGCGCAGCGGGCGCACGCTCCCGGCCAGCAGCAGGTCGACCGCGACCAGCGCCACGATCAGCAGCGCCACCCCTGCCACGGCGAGCCCGGGCCGGGGGGCGAACAGCACGACCAGGGTGCCCAGCAGCGCCAGCAGCGCGGCCCGTCCTGTCAGCGCCATGGTCAGCGGGGGACGGGGACGGAGGCGAGGATGGCGTCGATGAGACCGTCGGCGGTCGCGCCCTCCAACTCGGCTTCGGGACGTATCTGGATCCGGTGCCGCATCGCGGGCCTGGCCAGCGCCTTGACGTCGTCGGGCGTCACGTAGGTGCGGCCGGACAACCACGCCCAGGCCCGCGCCCCGGCGAGCAGCGCGGTGGCGCCGCGCGGGGAGACACCGAGCTGGAGCGAGGGCGACTGGCGGGTCGCCCTCGCGATGTCCACGATGTAGCCGAGCACCTCGGGGCCCACGTGGACCTTGCCGACCGCCGCACGTCCCGCGGCGAGGTCGGCGGCGGTGGCCACGGCCTTGACGTGCGAGAGGTCGCGAGGGTCGAAGCCGAGCGCGTGCCGCTCCAGCACCGCGATCTCCTGGTCGCGGGGCGGCAGCGGGACGGTCAGCTTGAGCAGGAACCGGTCGAGCTGCGCCTCGGGCAACTGGTAGGTGCCCTCGTACTCGACGGGGTTCTGGGTGGCGGCCACGATGAACGGGTCGGGCAGCGCGCGCGCCGCCCCCTCCACGCTGACCTGACGCTCCTCCATCGCCTCGAGCAGCGCGGCCTGCGTCTTCGGCGGCGTGCGGTTCACCTCGTCGGCGAGCAGGAGGTTCGTGAAGACCGGCCCCTCGCGGAACTCGAACTCCGACGTCTTCGCGTCGTAGATCAGCGAGCCGGTGATGTCGCCCGGCATGAGGTCGGGGGTGAACTGCACCCGCTTGAAGTCGAGTGAGAGCGCCGCCGACAGTGTCCTGACGAGCAGGGTCTTGGCGACGCCGGGCACGCCTTCGAGCAGCACGTGGCCCCGGCAGAGCAGCGCGATCACCAGCCCGGTGACCACGGCGTCCTGGCCGACGACCGCCTTGGAGACCTCGGCGCGCAGGGCTCCCAGCGCCTCCCTGGCCTGGTCCGCGCTCTGCGCGGCGGGTACGGCGGATGCGCCGGGCGCGGACCTCGCGACGGAGACCGCCTCGGTGAGACCGTCGTTCCCCGGTGGTGTGGTCACGACTTTCCGACCTGCCTTTCCAAGATGTCCATGTATTCGGCGAGGGCTACCAGCCCCGCCTCGTCGACCGGCGGAGGTCCGTACAGGGCGGCGCCGACGTGCGACGCCGCCTGGCCGGTCCGCTCGGCGATCGCGTTCACCAGCGCGTCGGGGCCGGTCCCCGGGGGCAGCCCGAGGCGGGGGGTGACCCGGTCGGTGAAGCCCGCGCGCAGGGCCGCGGCGGCCCGGTCGCGGGCCCGCCGCGCCCGGTAGAGCCTGGCACGTCCCTCGACGGTCTCGGCCGCCCGCACGACGACGGGCAGCCGCTCGGCCACCACGGGACCGAGCCTGCGGCCCCGCCAGAGCGCGAGCAGCAGCACCGCGAGGAACACCTGTACCACGGCCCATTTGACCCCTTCGGGGACCAGGTCGTAGAAACCCTCCCCACGGTCGCCCGCCTGGGGGGTGGCCTCGGGAGGCGTGAGCCAGAGCAGGGTGGGCCGCCCGCCGGCGAGGTTCGTCGCGAGCGCGGCGTTGCCGTCCTCGGCGAGCCGCAGGTTGGTCATGAACTGCGCGTCGCCCGCGACGGTGACCGTCCGGTCCCCCACACTGTGGGAGACCAGGGTGGGCTTCCCGCTCGCCGGGTAGCAGCCGATCGCCCCGGCGGGCAGGGTGAGTGTCACGCCGCCGCTGTAGGCGCTGCCCGCTCTCGTCGCGGCCGGCAGCGCGCACCGGGGCTCGCGGGATCGCGCCCGCGCCTCACCCACCGGGGCCACCCCGGGCGCGAGCAGGTCCAGGTGCTCGGGTACGCCCACCACCAGCAGGTCCGAGGGTGCGGCGGCGAGCCGCTCCGCCTCGTCCTCGTCGAGCGGGAAGGTCCGGCTCACCAGCAGGGTGCTGCCCGCGGGGCCCGCCTGCTCGGCCAGCGACGCGGCCTCCGCGGCCGAGGTGACCCGCGTGACCCGCACTCCGTTCGCCTGCAGCAGCCGGGCCAGGCCCTTGCCTCCCGACAGCGAGGTGTCAGCGGGGTCGAGAGGTCTTTCCGGTCCGCCGGAGCCTCCGAGCAGCACGCCGGCGACGGCGACGGCGACCACGAGGAGCGCCACCAGCAGGATGCCCCTGCCGCCGCGCCAGAGGCCGCCCGCGGTCGGGGAGGTGGAGGTCGTCGCGGAGACCCGCGCACCGGCGTGCCCTGAGGTCCGCGTCGCGCTCCCGGCGTTCTCTGGGTTCCCAGCGTTCTCGGGGTTTTTGGTGCCACCCGCGTCCTCGGCGGAGGTCGATCCCGTCTTTCCCGGCGGGGCGAGGCTCATGGCGCGTCCGTCCGTACGACGGGCGCGGGGCGGGCCGTGCGCAGGTGCTCGTCGAGGTCGCGCATGATCCCGTACGCCTCGGGCGTGCCGGGCACCTCGCCGTAGGTCACGTCGTCGAACACCCGCGCCGCCGCGGCGAGTTCGGAGGCGAGCGCGGGCAGGGCTCGGCCCGCCTCGGCGGCGAGCTCGTCGGCGGTGCGGCCGGGCGTGTGGTCGATGATCACGCGGTCCTCCAGGTCACGGGCGACGGCCCGGAGCCGTTCGCGGACCGCCTCGGCCCACCGGGCCTCCGCCGCCAGCCGCTCGGCGGCCTCGCGGTGCTCGGCGGCGCTGAGGCGGCGGTCGCCGAAGATCCCGCCCTCGCGGGTGCCGCCGCCCCCGGCGGTCCTGCGGGCGACCAGGAGCAGCGCGACGACGATCCCGATCACGATCACGAGAAGGGCCGCCCGTGCCGCCAGGCTGCCGACGGTGCCCATGGACTCCTGGTCGAGCAGGTCGCCGAGGAACTGGTTGACGTTGCGCCAGACGCGGTCGACCAGGGACTCCTTGGCGTACTCGGATCTGAGCAGCTCCTGGATCGCCTGGCGCCGAGCCTCTTCGCGCCCGATGTCGACGGGGGACGTCAGGAATGGGACCACGGGGCTCCCTGGCCGGGGGGCTCATGCCGCGCGGGGCCCGCGGGTGTGATGGAGGGGTCCCACAGATCGTCGGCCGACGCGTGGACCCAGCCCTGTCGCCGCTGCTCGATCGCCGCGGTCTGGAGCACCAGGTCGAACGCCTCGGAGCGCATCCGCCGGTCGGCGTAGAGCAGGCCGTTCACCCCCGCCTGGAGGGGATAGGTGATCATCGAGCCGAGGGTGACGCCCACCGCGATGAGGATCGCCGCGGCGATCCGCGCGCCGCCTGAGCTCTCGCCGAGGAGGACGAGGAAACTCCCGCCCAGGACGAAGGGGAAGGAGAGCAGCTGGCCGACGAGGAACGCGATGATCTGCGTGAGGATCACGATGCCGAGCGTCCGCCAGAAGCCGCCGGAGACGAGGTGCCAGGACCTGAGCAACGAGTCGACGACGCCGCGCCGCTCCAGCACCGCGGCCGCGGGGGCGAGCACCAGCCGGGTGTTGACGAAGAGGGCGTAGACCACGTAGGCCAGCACCGCCACCACGCCCACGGTCGCGACCACAGTGACACCGGCCCCCGCCGAGCCGAGCGCGAAGAACATGCCGATGATCATGGCCATCGGGACGAGCAGGATCACGAGGTTGACGACGACGAGCCCGAACAGCGTGGGCACCCGGCTCCGGGTCAGCGTCCATGCCTCGCCGGCCGTCATCCTGCCGCCGAAGACCGCGCGGCCCAGGATGCGGGTGACCACGCCGGTGAGCAGCGTCACGGCGACGAACTGGATCGCGTAGGAGAGCAGGGTGCCGCCGTACTGGGAGAGGAAACTCCCCTCGTCGGGGGTCGCGTTCGGGTTCTCCAGGATCGGGGTGATGGAGTCGAGCGCGATCACCTGCCCGATCGCGAGGGGGATCGCGCCCAGCGCGGCGGCGATCGCCGACAGACCCAGGACGCTCCTGGGGTTGGAGCGCATCAGCTTGATCGCCCCGTCGAGGATGTCGCCCACGCCGAGCGGACGCAGCGGGATGATGCCGGGCCGCATCGCGGGAGGCGGCATGTGCGCGCCGTACGGCGGCCCGTAGGGGCCCTGCTGGTACGGCTGCTGGTACGGCGGTTGCCGGTGCGGTGCCTGGCCGTGGGGCTGCCAGGGCCCCTGAGGGGGCCCCTGCGGCGGCGCGGGAGGATCGGGCGCGGGGCCGGGGGCGGTCCACGGGGATCCCTGGGCGTTGCCGTACGGCGGAGGTTGGTTGGACGCCCAGCCCGAGGGCGTGCCGGGATCGCCGGGACTGGAGCCGTGACCGTCTGACATATCCCAATCCTGGCATGTGGACACACCATCCGTGGTGATCGGGTGATCACGCGAACGTTTCATCCCTCACAGCGAGGGCGGAGATGCCGGAGGGATGGCCGAGACACCGTGGTTTACCGCAGACTGTGAACGTGGTCATCACCGCCCGGTGCCCGCAGTCACCGGGTCGGTGGCGGCCGTGGGGGGCGTAACTGCGCGTTTTACGTTGAATGCGCCTAAAATTCGTCAGTTGGACGCCCCGTCGTCGGCCGGTGTCATCCAGTAGGCGGGCGAGGGTAATCTTCGATGATCGACCGATTTATCACGATAACTCCCGAACTGCGTAAAACGAATGAGGGGCCATGAAAGGACGCGTGCTGGTCGTCGACGACGACGCGGCTCTCGCCGAGATGCTCGGTATCGTGCTGCGCGGAGAGGGCTTCGAACCCTCCTTCGTCTCCGACGGCGACAAGGCACTCGACGCGTTCCGCGACACCCGGCCGGACCTGGTCCTGCTCGACCTGATGCTGCCGGGGGCCGACGGGATCGACGTCTGCCGCCGCATCAGGGCCGAGTCCGGGGTGCCGATCGTCATGCTGACGGCCAAGAGCGACACCATCGACGTGGTGCTCGGGCTGGAGTCGGGGGCCGACGACTACATCGTCAAGCCCTTCAAGCCCAAGGAACTCGTCGCCAGGGTCCGCGCCCGGCTGCGCCGCACCGACGAGCCGACGCCGGAGATCCTGCAGATCGGCGACATCACGATCGACGTCGCCGGGCACTCGGTGAAGCGGGAGGAGGAGACCATCAACCTCACCCCGCTGGAGTTCGACCTGCTGGTCGCCCTCGCCAGGAAGCCTCGCCAGGTCTTCACCCGCGAGGTCCTGCTCGAACAGGTCTGGGGCTACCGCCACGCGGCCGACACCCGCCTGGTCAACGTGCACGTCCAGCGGCTCCGGGCGAAGATCGAGAAGGATCCCGAGCACCCCGAGATCGTCGTGACGGTCCGCGGGGTCGGGTACAAGGCCGGACCGGCCTAGCCGCCCCTCTTCCCCCGGACCCCCGAGATGCCTCCCGCACCGAAGAAACGCCGTCGCACCCCGCGCCAGCTGCTGCGGGGTGTCCGGCGTCGTGTCCGGCGCGTCGCCGGCCGGGCGCGACGCGTCTTCTGGCGCTCGCTCCAGCTGCGCGTGGTCACCAGCACGATGGTCATCTCCATCGTGGTCGTCGCCGTGCTCGGCGTCTTCCTGATGCAGCAGATCATCAGGACCACCCTGGAAACCAGGGAGAGCGCGGCCAAGAGTGAGGCGCAGGCCGACAGGAACGCGGTGCTCGGCTATCTCAGCCAGCCGGCGGCCGAGGCCGCCAAGCAGGCCGCGGAGCCGGGCCAGGCGCTGCAGCCGGCGGGAAGCAGCCCGCTCAGCCAGGCCACGGAGGCGCTCGCGCGGCGCGCGGGCTCGGCCAGCCGCTACTCGGTGATCATCCGTAACGAGACACTGCCGGGGGCGTTCTACGGAACCACGGACATCGACCCCGTCAGCATCCCGCCCAGGCAGCGTGAGGAGCTGTTCAAGAAGGAGGCCGGCGAGGACAGCACCTGGTACACCCCCCTGTACTACAAGGGGCAGCCGGAGCAGCCCGTGCCCGGCATGATCATCGGCACCCGCCTCGACTCGTCGTACGAGATCTACCACCTCATCCCGCTGGACAAGGAGGAGCAGACCCTCGCCTCGGTGCAGCAGATGATCATCCTTGTCGGCGCCGGCCTCGTGCTGCTGCTGGCCGTGATCTCCTCCCTGGTCACCCGCCAGGTCGTCACGCCGGTGCGGCTGGCCAGGCAGGCCGCCGAACGGCTGGCCGCCGGGCGCCTGGACGAGCGGCTGAAGGTGCGCGGCGAGGACGACCTCGCCCGCCTGGCCGCCTCCTTCAACGAGATGGCCGCCAACCTGGCGCTGAAGATCCACCAGCTGGAGGAGCTCTCCCAGGTCCAGCGCCAGTTCGTCTCGGACGTCTCGCACGAGCTGCGCACCCCGCTCACCACCGTGCGGATGGCCGCCGACCTGCTCTTCGACGCCCGCGAGGACTTCGATCCGATGGCCGCCAGGTCGGCCGAGCTGATGCAGAACCAGCTCAACCGGTTCGAGGCGATGCTCACCGACCTTCTGGAGATCAGCCGCTACGACGCGGGCGCGGCCGACCTCGACGTCGACTCCGTGGACGTCAGGGACGTGGTGCTGCGTGCCGTCGCCGACTCCGAGGCGCTGGCCGAGCGCCACTCCACCCGCTTCGACCTGCGCCTTCCCGGTGAGCCGTGCATGGCGGAGATGGACAGCCGCAGGGTCGAGCGCATCCTGCGCAACCTGCTGTTCAACGCGATCGAGCACGGAGAGGGCCGCGACATCGTCGTCTCGGTCGCCGCCGACAGGGACGCGGTGGCGGTGGCCGTACGCGACCACGGGGTGGGACTGAGAGCCGGCGAGGAGAACCTGGTCTTCGACCGTTTCTGGCGGGCCGACCCGTCCCGGGCGCGCACGATCGGCGGTACGGGCCTGGGGCTCGCCATCTCCCGCGAGGACGCCATCCTGCACGGCGGCTGGCTGCAGGCGTGGGGCTCGCACGGGGAGGGCTCGCAGTTCCGGCTCTCGCTGCCCAGGGTGGCGGGGGCGGTGCTGAGGGGCTCGCCGTTGCCGCTCGTACCCCCGGAGGTGGAGATGCGGCGCACATGGCGAGGGCACATGACGCCGGTGCTGTCACCGGCGGCGGCCGACGGGGGGCGCGATGCGGACTAGGACGGGAGGCGCGCGACGCCGGCCGGAGCCTGTGGGAAGCGCGACGCGGGTCGGGGGCGGAAGGGCACGGCGACAACCCGAGCCGGTCGGGGGCGCCGCGCGGACCGGTGTCCGCGGGAGGCGGTACGCGGCGCTGAGGGGAGGCGCGCGGAACGCGGGGACGGTGATCCTCGCGATCGCCCTCGTCTACGCGGTGAGCGCCTGTTCGGTCATCCCCACAGGGGGCAAGTCCGTCGTCGCCGTCGACAACGAGCGCAAGGGCAACCCACTGGGCGACCCGTACGCGCGGGTCATCGCGATGCCGCCGAAGGCGGGCTGGTCGCCGGAGGAGGTCGTCACCGGCTTCCGCGCGGCGATGGCGAGTCTCGACGACCCCGCCTTCCAGGTCGCCCGCGAATACCTCACCGGCGACTTCGCCGCCAAGTGGAACCCGCGCAGCGGCGTCACGGTCTACCGGCAGGGCACGTACGAGAAGTTCGCGCCCCTCCGCGACGAGGACAAGCAAGCCCAGGTAACGCTCAAGGGCAGCAAAACCGGGATCATCGACCAGGATGGCCGATACCGCCCGAGCGGCGGCCCCCTGAACCAGTCCTTCACGCTCGCCATGGACGGGAACGGCGAGTGGCGCATCAGCGCGGCCCCCGACGGGCTCCTGCTGTCCGAGGCCGACGTCGCCCGCGGCTACCTGCCCGTCGACCTGTACTTCCTCGACTCCCAGTGGAAGGGCCTGGTGGTCGACCAGGTACGGGTGCCGATCGACCCGGCCGCCAACTTCGCCAAGACGACGGTCGAGCGGCTGATCAGGGGGCCGAGCAGTTCCCTCAAGGACGCGGTGCGCACCGCCTTCACCGGCACCGAGCTCATCGACGTCACCATCGAGAACAACCGGGTCGTCGTCGACCTGACCAGGCGGGTGGACTCCGACCTGATCGACCCGATGTCGGCCCAGCTCGCCGCGACGCTCGCCGCGCTCACCAAGGGCGGCTGGGGCTTCGAGGTCACCGTGAACGGCGAGTCGTACTATCCCGACGCGTCCCTTCAGATCGACGCTCAGGAGCATTCGAACTTCGACCCCTGGACGACCCCCGACGCCGTCTACCCGTTCTATCTCGCGGGCGGCGCGCTGCGGCTGCTGGACAAGGAGAACGTCGGGCGGCCCGTGCCCGGCAGGGCCGGTCAGAAGGGGGCGGGGACCCACCCCGCGATCAGTGGCCAGCCCGTACAGCAGGTGGCGGTGCTCTCAGGAGACGGCAGGAGCGTCTCCGTCGCGCCGCTCGCCGCGGGCGGTGAGTGGCGCGACTGGATCACGGGGGTCTCCCTCGCCCCGCCCGCCTGGGACCGCTATCACACGCTCTGGACGGTCGACCGGCCCAACGACCACGCCTCGGTCATCACCCGGCACGACGGCGACAACAAGCACCGGTACCGGGTGTCGGCCCCGGACCTGGAGACGTTGTACATCAAGTCGCTCA
This sequence comes from Streptosporangium sp. NPDC006930, assembly GCF_040635605.1. NCBI lineage: Bacteria > Bacillati > Actinomycetota > Actinomycetes > Streptosporangiales > Streptosporangiaceae > Streptosporangium > Streptosporangium sp. NPDC006930. The sequence goes on from NZ_JBEYID010000003.1 coordinate 19,804, forward strand.
AGGTCGCGCGGGACGGCGTGCACGTCGCCGTGATCGTCAAGGACGGGCTGGGCGAGCAGGTCCAGGTCGGCACCGTCATCGGAGAGCGGGAGAACACCCGCGTCACCAACCTCCAGACCGTGGTCAACGCCGACGGCAACCGGACGATCAAGGACATCGCCTGGAAGGACGGCAAGACCCTGTACGCGCTCACCGGCAAGTCGGAACTGCTTGAGGCCTCGGTCTCCGCCGAGCCCAAGTCCCTGCCCTTCGACTCTCGGATCGAGAGCATCACCGCCCTGGACAGCACCCTGCTCGCCGGGGCCAGGGACGAGCAGGGGGCCCGGCAGGTCCTGTTCTGGAACTCCACCAGGTGGGAGTCGCTGGTCAAGAACGAGACCGGGACCACGGACTTCACGGAGAACGGTCCCGCCTTCCCGGCCTTCCCCCTGAGCTGAGCGACCCCTTCGGGAGTGGGTTTCCCCAGGTTTCCCGCGGTTTGTCGCGGTGCGGTGCCCGGGCCGTGCGATTCGCGCCGTGAGGGCGACGGCCGTGGTGAACATGCGGCGTATGCGGCCTCACCCCGGGGTGAGGCGTTCTCCCGTGCGCCCTGTCACGTCCCTGTCACGTCCCTGTCACGGCCCTGGCAGGGCCGGCCATCGCCTCCGGCGGGGGACCGAACCCCCCTCCGGTACCGTGGGCTGGGCTTTTTTGTCGGTGCCATATGCAACCTTGGATCCGTGACGACCGCCATGCTCGACCTGATCCTGCCGCCCCGCTGCGCCGGATGCGACGCGTTGGGCGCCCTCGTCTGTTCCCGCTGCGCGAAGGAGCTGCACGGGGCGCCCGCCCTCCGGATGCCGGACCCCGTTCCGCCAGGCCTGCCCGAGTGCTGGTCGGCTGCCGAATACACCCCCGCCGTGCGGCGAGCGATCATCGCCTACAAGGAGCGCGGTCGCACGGCCCTCGCCCCTCCGCTGGCCGGGGCCCTCGCCCTCGCGGTGGCGACGGCGGCCGGCGAGCGGCCGGTGTTGCTGGTGCCGGTGCCCAGCGCCCGCCCGGTCCTGAGGCGCCGCGGGCACGACCCGGTGACCCGGCTCGCGACGCTGGCGGCCGGTTACCTCCGCGAGGCCGGCTGGCCCGCGAGCGTGGCACGGGTGCTCGCCCAGCGCCGCCGTGTCGCCGATCAGGCGGGGCTGAGCTCCCTCCAGCGGGCCGCCAATCTCTCCTCCGCCTTTACGGTCACGATCGGCCGCAACGCGCCTGTGCCGCGCTCCTGGGGCGGTACGGAGGCGATTGTGCTGGTCGACGACATCGTCACCACCGGTGCGACGCTCGCGGAGGCGGCGAGGGCGATGCGCGAGGCGGGGGTCACGCCCTCCCTCGCCGCCACGGTCGCCGCGACACGCCGGAGATCGAGAACCGGTGATCGCGACGGATCGTGACGCAGGGTGAGGTGGTGACCCGATTTCGGGGTCACCTCGGCGCCACACCTCACTGTCCTGATCGTCTCGAGGATGCCTTCATGGCTGCTCAAGAACATGAGAGGCCCTTACCGCTCCCGCCGTCACCCCCCGGAAGCGGGAGCCCCGGAGCCGGTCGGCCGGTCCTGGATTACGCAAAGTGATCCTTTGGTCGATGGTCAGGCTGACATTCGGCCGGGATGCGGATAGCGTCTGAGCCATGGCACCCGCTCGGGTCCGTGGTTGCGCCGGACCGACCTCCGCGAAGAGGCCGGCCCGGCTAGCCGATGCCAGCCGCAGGCGAAACGGTCCACGTAAGACGACTTCTCGTCGATCGATCACGGTGCGGCTTAGAGGTAAGTCCTGCCTTCCCAGGGAGCCAGATGTTCCTTGCCAGAAGAGAAGGGCATGTAGTGGCAAAGAGCTGCGAAACCCTCAGCAGGCGGATGTGGGGACGAAGACCAGGTCGGCCGAGCGGGTGTCGCAATACCACCGTCGAGGTTCGAAGGGGGGCTGTGCATGGAGATCATCGTCAAGGGTCGGCACACCGGAGTGAGTGACCGATTCCGCGACCACGTGAATACCAAGCTGGCCAGGATCGAGCGTTTGGACCACAAGCTCATCCGCGTTGACGTGGAGGTGTCCAAGGAAAGTAATCCCCGCATCGTCGACCAGCGAGAGCGCGTCGAGCTCACCATTCACTCACGTGGTCCCGCGATCCGGGCGGAGGCTTCGGCCGACGACCGATTCGCCGCCCTTGACATCGCGCTCGGCAAGCTCGAAGGACGGCTGCGGCGGCTCGCCGACCGCAGGAAGATCCATCACGGCAACCACTGCCCGCCCTCGGTCGCCGAACTGACGGCCACCGCGCTCGCCGAATCCTTCGACACCGCCCCGGCTCATCTGTTCACCGAGCAGTTGCCGGCCGAGTCCAAGAGCGAGGCCGACGCCGACGTCGCGGAGGACAAGAGCATCATCCCGATCCAGATGGACGGGGACGGTCCGCTGATGGTCAGGGAGAAGTTCCACGAGGCCGATCCGATGACCGTCGATCAGGCTCTTCTTGAGATGGAACTCGTGGGACACGATTTCTATCTCTTCCGTGACAAGGAGAGCGGGCAGCCAAGCGTCGTATACCTCCGACAGGGGTACAACTACGGCGTGCTGCGGCTCGTTGAGCCCTGAAGAACGCGTTCGAAGATCCTCTCCGACCAACCGAGGACCATGAAACCCGTGTAATCATGGCGGTCCACCGGCTCTGGCCCCCCGAGGAGGAGGCGTGACGGAACCCGACGACGCAACCGGCCCGACCGGACACGGCGAACCGATCCGCGTGCTGATCGTTGACGATCACGCGTTGATCCGCCGCAGTCTGGAGATGGCGCTGGCCGCGGAGACGGACATCGAGGTTGTCGGCGAGGCGAGCGACGGCCAGGAGGCGGTCGAACTCGCCGACCGCCTCACCCCGGATGTCATGCTCATGGACGTCCGGATGCCACGGAGGAGCGGTATCGAGGCCACTCGTGAGATCAAGGCCTCGGTGCCGAGCACACGGATCATCATGTTGACGGTGAGCGACGAGGAGGAGGATCTCTTCGAGGCGATCAAGGCGGGTGCCACCGGCTATCTGCTGAAGAACGTCCAACTCGACGAGGTCCCGGAGGCCGTCCGCGGCGTCCACGAGGGACAGTCGCTGATCAATCCGGCGATGGCCGCCAAACTCATCAGCGAGTTCGCCAACATGAGCCGTAAGGAGGCCGAGCGCCCCCCGCAACTCCCCGTCCCGCGCCTGACCGAACGGGAGATGGAGGTGCTCCGCCTCGTCGCGAAGGGCATGAACAACCGCGAGATCGCCAAGCAGCTGTTCATCTCGGAGAACACCGTGAAGAACCACGTCAGAAACATCCTGGACAAGCTTCAGCTTCACTCCAGGATGGAGGCGGTGGTCTACGCGGTCCGCGAACGGATGCTTGAGATCACCTGACGCGTGCCCGGTGCGGTGACCGCCCGGCGGTCACCGCGCCCGGCTCCGGGCGCCACGTTCGCGGGCCAGGCCGCGAGGTCACCGTGCTCAGTCCTGGGCGCCATCCTTCAGGGCGTCCTGCAGGGGGCCGGCCAGGAGAGGATCGACGCGCTCGACCCGGACGGCCTCGCAACCGACCCAGCTCGCGGCCTCCCAGAGCGCTCCGGCCAGTGAGGCGGCGCCCCTGGCCGGTGTGACCTCGGGTTCGAGGCTCACCTGACGGGCCACCAGCGTGGACCCCTCGCGGGCCGGGTCGATCCGCCCGATCAGCCGGCCCCCGGCGAGGACCGGCATCGTGAAGTAACCGTGGACACGCTTCTCCTTGGGCACGTACGCCTCAAGGCGGTGGTTGAAGCCGAACACGCGGGCGGTGCGGGCGCGATCCCAGACCAGGGAGTCGAACGGGGAGAGCGGGGTCGTGCGGTGACGGCCCCTGGGCTCGGTCTCCAGCGCGGCCGGGTCGGCCCAGGCGTCGGCGGACCGCTCGGGCCACCCGGCGACCCGGACGGGCACCAGCCCGGTGGAGCCGTCGAGCAGGCACGCGTCGAGCAGCCGTGCCTCGGGGGCCTTCAGCCGCAGGAAGTCGACGAGGTCGGCGCGGGTGGCCACGCCGAGCGCGGCCCCGGCGATCCCGGCGAGACGGGTGACGCACTCGGCGTCGGACAACTCCTCGGCCAGCAGGTCCGCGGGGACCGCGCGCTCCGCCAGGTCGTAGACGCGGCGCCAGCCCACCCTGCGCGTGCAGACGACCTCGCCGGTGTCGAGCAGCCACTCAATGGCGATCTTGGAGTCCGACCAGTCCCACCACGGCCCGCCCTTCTTGGCGCCGCCGATGTCGGCGGTGGTGACCGGGCCGCTCTCACGGACCAGGTTCAGCACCTTGTCGACGCTGTCGGGGACCTCGTGCCAGCGGAACTTCCTCGCGCGGAAGTATCTCCGTCTGAAGGCGTACAGCGCCCAGTCGCCGATCGGCAGGATGCAGGCGGCGTGACACCAGTATTCGAAGGCCCGCGCGGGCTCGTCCCAGTAGGCCCGCTCGACCTCCTGCCTGCCGACGGCGCCGAGGCGGGCGTACGCGACCAGCTCGTGGGAGCGGGCCAGCACGGAGATCGTGTCGAGCTGGACGGCGCCGAGGCGGCGCAGGGTGGCGGGGGCGCCGCCTCGCCGGGACTCGGCGCCCAGGAACCCCTGGGCGCGCAGGATGACACGGCGGGCCTCGTCGGAGGAAAGGGAGAGCTGCATGACCGCCCCAGGGGGAGACAACACGTCGTGGGCCGAGGCTAGCGCCTGACACCGACGAGGCGGCCATGCCGGTGTCAGGGGCCGCGTCCGGGACGGGTCGGGGTGAAGCCCGCCGCGTCCGGGACGGGTCGGGGTGAAGCCCGCCGCGTCCGGGACGGGTCGGGGTGAAGCCCGCCGTGTCCGGGGCGGGAGTGAGCAGGGGTGAGCCGGGATGTACCCCGCCGCACCGGGTGGTCAGTCCAGGACGCTCCGGCCGGTCCCGCTCATCCTGCGGGGGGCCTCGACGACGATGTCCTGGAAGACGCGGAAGACCAGGGTGAGAACGCCACCCATGGCGCAGACCGCCGCCCCCATCCAGAAGACGAACCAGTTGGGGCCCAGGCAGAGGGCGACCCCCGCGATGGTGAAGCCCAGCAGGATCACGGTCACCGCGAGCCAGGACGACGCCCTTCCACCGTGGCCCCCCGAGCCCTTGTGGAGCGCGGGACCGCCGTCGCCCCCCTGACCCTCGTGGGTCCCGCCACTCGCCGGACGCGTGTCGTCCGTCATCACGACTCCTCCTCCCAGGCAGTGACCAGGCATGGCGACGCGCCCGCGCGAATCCCTCGCGGACGCGACAAAGAACGGCATACCCTATGAAGCTGGTCGTACTCTCTCAAAGAAGCGGGCAAGGAACTCCCAGGGCCACAAGAGCGTCTTTGAGGGTGGCTGTGTCTGGTGGCGGAACCGCCTACGATGGCAGCGGAGAACCATGTCTCGTCCTCAGCCGGGCCGGTCCGGCCGCGGAAGACCTGCGAGGAGCTTTACCTAAAGTGCCAGCCTTTCTCGATAGAATTCTTCGCGCCGGCGAAGGCAAGCTTCTGCGTAAGCTCAAGCGGATCGCCGACCAGGTCAACTCCATCGAAGACGACTTCACGAGCTTGACCGACGCCGAATTGCGCGCGCTCACCGACGACTACAAGCAGCGTTACGCCGAGGGTGAATCCCTCGACGATCTGCTTCCCGAGGCGTTCGCCACGGTTCGTGAGGCGTCCAGGCGGGTTCTGGGCAAGCGTCACTTCGACGTGCAGATCATGGGCGGGGCCAACCTGCACATGGGCAACATCTCGGAGATGCGCACCGGTGAGGGCAAGACCCTCACCTGTACGCTGCCCACCTACCTCAACGCCATCTCGGGCAAGGGCGTCCACGTCATCACGGTCAACGACTACCTGGCCAAGCGTGACGGCGACGAGATGGGCCGTATCCACCGCTTCCTCGGTCTCGAAGTCGGCGTGATCCTGGCCAACATGCCGGCCGACGAGCGTCGCAAGCAGTACAACGCCGACATCACGTACGGAACGAACAACGAGTTCGGCTTCGACTACCTGCGCGACAACATGGCGTGGTCGCTCGAGGAGTGCGTCCAGCGCGGCCACCACTTCGCCGTCGTCGACGAGGTCGACTCCATCCTCATCGACGAGGCCAGGACGCCGCTGATCATCTCCGGTCCCGGCGAGCAGTCCGGCAAGTGGTACGCCGAGTTCGCCAAGATCGTCCCCCGGCTTCGCAGGGGCACCGAGGGCAAGGACGGCGAGGAGAACACCGGCGACTACGCCGTCGACGAGAAGAAGCGCACGGTCGGCATCTTCGAGTCCGGCGTGGAGAAGGTCGAGGACTGGCTCGGCATCGAAAACCTCTACAAGCCCGAGCACACCCACCTGGTCGGCTTCCTCAACAACGCGTTGAAGGCCAAGGAGCTCTACAAGAAGGACAAGGACTACATCGTCGTCGACGGCGAGGTCCTGATCGTCGACGAGTTCACCGGTCGAGTCCTGCACGGACGCCGCTACAACGAGGGCATGCACCAGGCCATCGAGGCGAAGGAAGGCGTCAAGATCAAGGACGAGAACCAGACTCTCGCCACGATCACGCTGCAAAACTACTTCCGCCTCTACGAGACCCTCTCCGGCATGACCGGCACCGCGGCGACCGAGGCCAACGAGTTCCACCAGACCTACAAGCTCGGTGTCGTCCCGATCCCGACGAACCGGCCGATGATCCGTAAGGACCAGGCCGACGTGGTCTACAAGACCGAGGACGCCAAGTTCCTGGCCAGCGTCGAGGACATCAAGGAGCGCTACGAGCGGGGCCAGCCGGTCCTGGTCGGCACCACGAGCGTCGCCAAGTCCGAGCGCCTGGCCAAGGAGCTCAAGCGCAAGGGCGTCAAGCACGAGGTCCTCAACGCCAAGAACCACGCCCGTGAGGCGGCGATCATCGCCGAGGCGGGCCGCAAGCACGCCGTCACCGTGGCGACCAACATGGCCGGTCGAGGCACCGACATCATGCTCGGCGGCAACCCCGACTTCCGCGCCGACCTGGAGCTGCGCAGCCGCGGCCTCGACCCGGTCGAGACCCCGGAGGAGTACGACAAGGCCTGGGGCGAGGCGCTGGAGAAGGCCAAGGCGGCCGTGCAGGCCGAGCACGACGAGGTCACCGAGCTCGGTGGCCTCTACGTCCTGGGCACCGAGCGGCACGAGTCGCGGCGCATCGACAACCAGCTCCGCGGTCGTTCCGGCCGTCAGGGCGACCCGGGCGAGTCGCGCTTCTACCTCTCGCTCGAAGACGACCTCATGCGCCTGTTCAACTCGGCGAGGGTCGAGATGATCATGACGCGTCTCAACATCCCCGACGACGTCCCGATCGAGTCCGGCATCGTCTCCAAGGCCATCGCCTCCGCCCAGCACCAGGTCGAGCAGCAGAACTTCGAGATCCGCAAGAACGTTCTGAAGTACGACGAGGTCATGAACCGGCAGCGCAAGGTGATCTACGCCGAGCGTCACCGGGTGCTGGAGGGCGCGGACCTGCACGAGCAGATCCGCGGCTTCGTCAACGACGTGATCGACGAGTACATCGCGGGCGCCACCGCCGAGGGCTTCGCCGAGGAGTGGGACCTCGACAAGCTGTGGAAGGCCCTCGGCCAGCTGTACCCCATCAGCATCACCGCCGAGCAGCTCGTCGAGGAGGCCGGGGGACGCGAGGAGCTGACCGCCCAGTTCCTCGACGAGCGGATCAAGGCCGACGCGATGGCCGCCTACGACCGTCGCGAAGAGGAGATCAACGCCCAGGCCATGGACCCGGAGGCGATGCGGGTGCTGGAGCGCCGCGTCATCCTGTCGGTCCTCGACCGCAAGTGGCGCGAGCACCTCTACGAGATGGACTATCTCCAGGAGGGCATCGGCCTGCGGGCGATGGCCCAGCGCGACCCGCTGATCGAGTATCAGCGCGAGGGCTTCGAGATGTTCACCCAGATGCTTGAGGGCATCAAGGAGGAGTCGGTCGGCTACCTGTTCAACCTTGAGGTCGAGGTCCAGAGCAACCCGATCGTCGAGGAGCACGACCACTCCGAGGACGCCGCGCTCGCGGAGACCCGCTCGATCATCGCCCGTGGCCTGCGCGGCCCGCAGCGTCCCGCCGAGCTGGAGTACACGGCTCCCGGCGAGAGCGGCGAGGTGGAGCACACCCGGGTCAGCACCAAGGCACAGCGCGACGCGTACGGCAACGTGGAGCGCAACGCCCCGTGCCCCTGCGGCTCCGGCAAGAAGTACAAGCGCTGCCACGGAGACCCCAAGAACGTCGAGGTCTGACCGTCGCCGGAGGGCCCGCACCAGCACGGTGCGGGCCCTCCGGCGTGTCCGGATCTCCTCCGCTCCCGGGCGGAGCGCCACGGGCCGGGGGCGGCGGGCTGCACGGACTCCGACAACGAGCGGTCACGGGTGTGACGGGCTCCGCGCGGGAGCGGCCGGCCACGATTTCCTGGAACGAGCGACGCGCGTGGCGGGCTCTGTTGCGAGCGGGCCGGTCAGGGTGTCACCGGCTTCACGGCCTCCGGGGACGAGCGGCGGATGCGGCGGTGGGCCTGGGCGTCGCGGGCCCTCGGCGCGGGACGCGGTCGGGGGCCGTCTCGAACTCGGTGCACAGCCAGCGCACGCCCCTGCGTTCCAGCCTCAACGCCAGGACGCGCGAGCGGTCGCCGCAGTCGACCACGACGCACATCTCCACGATCCCGTCCTCCGGCTGGGAGACGTGGACCCTGCCGACCTGGGGTGGGCGCGCACTGTGGATGACCTTCCCGCTCCTGGTCAGCTCGGCCTGGACCCTGCCGGTCAGGTGACAGGAGACGCTCGCCGGGGGACGCCTGCCGGACAGGATCTCGGCGACGGCCTGCGCGAGGGCCCGCAGCCTCCGCTCGTCGGGGACCGCGCCGGGCGGGCCCCAGACCAGCGGTTTCCTGGCCGAGGAGCCAGGCTCTCGGGGATCGAGGGCGAGAGCGAGGGTGCCCTGCACGTACGGCGGTATGGCCGGGGTGTTCCCGGTGGGGCGGTCGTCGTCGTAGGGCGGTTCCGCGGCGGGGGAGGGGGCGATTCTGGGGAGTGCTGCCGGGCGTCGTGGGGGCGACATGAGGGCTCCGATTTGCTGGTCCGGGGGCGGAGAAATTAACACATCAGGGAGTTTCCGGCCCGCTGTCCAGATACGTGGCCCGCCAACTTCCCGGAAATCGCGGTCGCTTCGTCCTGTTGGGCGGAGAAGGTCGCCTCAGGTTGGAGCGGTCACCTCCCGTGATGAGGCGGGTTGTGGCCAGAGCCGTGATCGCAGACGGACGGCCGAAAATCACTCGGCGCACCTCTCAGGAGAGGGGCGGTCCGCTCTTCGTGTCTCCCTGAGCCCGGTCGGTGTTCGTGTCTCTCCGAGCCCGGTCGGTGTCCGCGTTTCCCCGTGCCTGATCGTCGTCCGCCCGGCTTCGCGCCCGGCCGGTGTCCGTGTCTCCCCGTATCCGGCCGGTGTCCGCGTTCTCTGCTGCCCGGCCACCGTCCGCGCCTTCCCGTACCGGTGCGGAGGACTCCCCGGAGTCGACGTCGGGTTCGGGCTCGCGGCCGGGGGTCATGATGTTCAGTCTTCTGATCAGGAAGCTGAACACGGTGTAGTAGATCACCGCGTAGAACAGCCCCATCACGATGATGATCGGTATCCCCCGGGCGTTGGGTGCGGTCCCGTACAGGCCGAGGTCGATCAGGCCGGAGGAGAAGCTGAAGGCGAGCTTGGCGCCCAGGGCGGAGGCGACGGCCATGGAGATGCCGGTCAGCACGATGTGGATCATGAACAGGACCGGCGCCACGAAGATGAAGGCGAACTCGATCGGCTCGGTGATCCCGGTGAGGAACGCGGTGAGCGCCGCGGAGATCATGATCGAGCCGACCGCGGTGCGGCGGTGCGGCGGCGCGGCCCGCCAGATGGCGATCGCGGCGGCGGGCAGGCCGAACATGAGGACCGGATAGAAGCCGGCCTCGAAACCGCCGTAGCCGACGGCGCCGTTGTTGAAGCAGATCAGGTCCCCGGCGAGCTTCTTGCCGTCGACCACGCACTCGGGGACCTGGGTCCAGATCACGTTGTTGACGATGTGGTGCATGCCGAGGGGGAGCAGGGCGCGGTTGATCATGCCGTAGATCCCGGCGCCGAGCTCGCTGTTGGAGGCGAGCCAGGCCCCCGAGGCGCGGACCCAGCCGCCCAGCAACGGCCAGACGAAGCCGAAGAGCACGCCGATCACGAGCCCGGCGAAGGCGGTGAGGATCGGCACCAGGCGACGCCCGCCGAAGAAGGCGAGCCAGGTCGGCAGCTTGGTGCGGTAGTAGCGCTGCCAGAGCAGGGCCGAGACCAGCCCCATGACGATCCCCCCGAGCACCCGGGTCGGGTTCTGCGCGCCGAGGTTCAGCACCGTGTCGGGGACGCCGGGGTTGCCCCTGTCGAACACCTCCGTGGTGATGGGCCCCCTCAGATCGGCGTCGAAGAGGATGAAGAACATGTTCATGCTCACGGCGTGGAAGACCAGGTAGCCGACGAGTGCCGCCAGGGCGGTGGAGCCGTCGGCCTTGCGGGCGAACCCGATGGCGACGCCGATCGCGAACAGGATGGGCAGGTTGTCGAACAGGGCGCCGCCCGCGGTGCCGACGACACGGGCCACGTCGTCGAGCGGCGCGCTGTCGGTCCGGCCGAGGAGGTCGTCCTGCCCGAGCCTGAACAGCAGACCCGCGGCCGGCAGGACCGCGATCGGCAGCATCAGGGACCGTCCCAGGCGCTGGAGCACGCTCATCGCTGTGGACCCGCGCGGGTGGGCGGCGGGCGGGCCCGCGTCCGCCGAGAGAGGGCTCATCGGGCTTTCCTCCAGAGGCTGGAAGGGAGGAGGGCGGCGAGGGGGCGGTGGGCGGGGTGTGACGGTGGCGGTGCGGGCACGGCGGATGGGACGGGGTCGGGGGGCGAGGTCGGGAGGCGAGGTCGGCGGTGGACGGGACGTGCGCGGGAAGTCGAGGTCGGTGGCGGGTCTCGGATGTGGTCGGGGGGGTCAGGTACGGCGGGTCGGTATCTCCAGGATCGTACGGAGCTGGTAGCGGTCGGCGCGATAGGTGGACACCCCGAGTTCCGCGCAGACGCCTCCCGCGAAGGAGCGCCGCTGGAGTAGCAGCACGGCCCCGCCTCGCGGCAGTTTCAGCAGGTCGGCGTCACCGGGATCGGCGATGCCGCCGTCGATGGTGAGCTCTCCGGCGTCGAGGACCAGGCCGTAGCGGGTCTCCAGAAGGGCGTAGAGAGAGCGGCCCGTCAGATCGTGGGTGTCGAGGTCGGGCGCGAGGGAGACGGGGATGTGGGCCCGCTCGATGCACATGGGCTCGTCGGCCGCGGTCCGCAGCCGTTCGATGAAGTGAACCTCGTCGCCCGGCTGGATGCCGAGTTCTCTCGCCAGGTGCGCGCTCGCCCTGACCACCCGCCGGTCCAGGTCGCGGGAGCCGGGTTCCATGCCCCTGGCGCGCATCTCGTCGCTGAAGGAGGTGAGCCGCAGGGACATCTCGATCTTGGGGCGGGCCACGAAGGTGCCCTTGCCCGCCACCCGCTGCAGCCTGCCCTCGGAGACGAGGTGGTCCACGGCCTGCCGCACGGTCATGCGGGACAGTCCGAAGCGCTGGCAGAGCTCGCGTTCCGACGGGATCGCCGTGCCGATCGCCAGCTCGTTGTTCTCGATGAGATCGAGCAGGATCTCCCGGAGCTGGAAGTATTTGGGCACCGGGCTGTCCGGATCGATCCGGGCCACAGGACCCTCCCCTCTCGATCTGAGATACCTCATGAGTTATGGTTCGTACTGGTCTAGTCCGGACTAGACCACAGGCCGGAAAAGGGTGTCAACGTACGGACCGGAGACGGATCGGTAACGGCCCGGTCTCGTCCGTCCGAACCGAAGGATGAGCGCGAGATGACGACCAAGATGCGCAGCGAGATCGCCGAGCAGCCCGCCGCGCTGCGAGCCACGCTCGACGCACTTCTCCCCAGGGTCGGGGAGGTGGAGCGGCTCGCCGGGCAGACCCGCCAGCTGCTGTTCATCGCCCGCGGCACCTCCGACAACGCCGCGGTCTACGGCCGCTATCTCGCCGAGACGCACACGGGCAGGCTCTCCACGCTCGCCGCTCCCTCGATCGCCACGACCTACCGGCGCAGGCTGGACCTCGACGGTGTGCTGGCCGTCGCCCTCTCACAGTCGGGCAGGACCGAGGAGATCGTCGAGACCCTCGCCTGGGCGAAGGACTGCGGCGCCAAGACCGTCGCCATCACCAACGGCGGCGAGCGGACTCCCCTCGCGCAGGCCGCCGACCTCGCCCTGTGCACGGTCGCGGGTGAGGAGAAGGCCGTTCCCGCCACCAAGACCTACACCACCGCGCTCGCCGCGCTCGCCGTGCTCGCCCTCGGGCTCGGCGCGGACGTTGACGCCGCCGACCTGCGGCGGGTGCCGGACGCGGTCGAGAAGCTGATCGGCGACCCGGGCGACCTGGAGGCGATCGTCGAGGGCCTGGCCGACAAGCCGGGCGTCGTGGTCTCCGGCCGGGGTCTGGCCTTCTCCACCGCACTGGAGGTGGCGCTCAAGCTCAAGGAGGCCTGCTACCTGCACGCGATGGGCCTGTCGTACGCCGACCTGCTGCACGGCCCGATCGCCGTGGTCGACTCCGACACCCCGGCCATCCTGGTCGCGGCGGGCGAGGGCCCGACCCTGGCGGGCACCGTGACGCTCGCGGAGAGGGTGACCGGCGCGGGGGCCTCGGCGTACACGGTCGGCGGCGGCGATGCGCTCTCCTCGGTCGCCACCGCCGCGCTGAACGGCCCCGACCTTCCCGAGTGGGTCGCACCGCTGGGCCTCATCGTCCCAGGTCAGCTGCTCACCGAGGCGCTCGCGCGCAGGCTGGGGATCGACCCCGACTCTCCCCGAGGTCTCAACAAGGTGACCCAGACCGACTGATCGTGACATGTCCTTTAGCCTGGTCATAGCCTTGGGGACAGGGTGATCACATCTGGAGGGCGACATGGCGGCCGACGCCGACGCGATCATCGCTGGACTCGGTGGGGCGGACAACATCATCGAGATCGAACCGTGCATCACCCGGCTTCGCACCGAGGTGCGCGACGCCTCCAGGGTCGACCAGGCCGCCCTGCGGGCGGCCGGCGCGCACGGTGTGATGGCGGCGGGCAACGTCGTCCAGGTGGTGGTGGGCCCCGAGGCCGACACGATCGCCAGCGACATCGAGGACATCATCGGCTGAACACGACCGACGTGGGCATGGGCATGGGCATGGGCCGATCGGGGCAGGGGCGGACGCTCTCACGGCGGAGGTGTGCCCAAACGGCACGGGCGACAGGGGCGGCAGGGGCGGCAGGGGCACGGACGGGCCGCCCTCGCGGGTGGCGGCAGGCCGAGGGGGGGACGGTGACCACAGTTCTGGCACCGGTCGCAGGGGTGGCCGTGAGGCTCGGCTCGGTGCCCGACCCGGTCTTCTCCGAGGGGCTGGTCGGGCCCGGTGTGGCGATCGAGCCGGACAGGGCGCCCGGCAGGGTGCTCTCTCCCATCGCGGGCACCATCGTCAAGCTGCACCCGCACGCGTTCGTGGTCGTCGGCGACGACGGCCGAGGGGTCCTCGTCCACCTCGGCATCGACACGGTCGAACTCAGGGGCGAGGGCTTCGAGATACTGGCCGCCGAGGGTGACCGGGTGAGCGCGGGGCAGCCGGTGGTGGCGTGGGATCCGGCCGGGATCGAGGCGGGCGGGCGCTGCCCGATCTGCCCGGTCGTGGCGCTCGACGCCGCCGCGAACGCCGTCACCGGCCTCGCCACGGGGGTCGTCGACGCCGGGGACGACCTTTTCGAGTGGGACGATCCGGTCTGAGCGCTCGCGGAAGCGACCACGAGACACCGGCCGTGCGACACCGGCCGCGGAGCCGAGAGTGGGGACGAGAAGTGGCGACGACAGCGAGACCGCCCGTGAAGGCGGCGCTCTTCGATCTCGACGGGACGCTGATCAACACCGAGCGGCGGAGCATGGCCATGTGGTCGATGCTGCTCGACAGCCACGGGGTGGTCCACGACGAGATCGTGCTGCGCGGATTCATGGGACGGCGTGGGCGCGACGTCCTGACGGAGCGTGCCCATCTCTTTCCCGGCAAGCGGATCGACGACCTGATCGAGGAGGTCTTCTCCTTCCAGGATCATCCAGGTCTGCCCGACATCGTGCCGGTGCCGGGCGCCGCCGAGCTGGTCCGCAGGGTATCGGCGCACGGTTCGCCGGTCGCGGTCGTCACCTCCGCCGACCGTGACTGGGCGGAGGAACGGCTCGCGCAGGTCGGCGTCCGCGACCTGCTGGAGACGATCGTGTCCGCCCACGACGTGACCGTGGGCAAGCCCGACCCCGAGGGGTTCCTCCTCGCCGCCGCACGCCTGTCGGTCGATCCGGCACACTGTGTGGCGTTTGAGGATTCCATTGCCGGGATCACGGCGGCGAAGGCGGCGGGCATGGCGTGCGTGGGCATAGCGACCACGCACGCGGGCACTGAGCTGGCCGGGGCCGATCTCGTGGTCACCGACCTGACGGGGGTCGCCTGGCCTCTGTCGCCCAACGATCTCGTGGTCTAGACCGCGGGAGGACTCTCGGGAGGAACACGTGGCCGAGCGCCAAGTCATCGTCAAGTCGGAGGTCGGCCTGCACGCCAGACCCGCCGCGACGTTCGTCCAGACGGCCGCCAAGGCGTCCCTGGACGTCACCGTCGCCAAGGGGGGCGGCGAGCCGGTGAACGCGAAGAGCATCCTGGGGGTCCTCTCGCTCGACGTCAGGGAGGGTGACACCGTGGTGATCAGGGCGGAGGGTGAGGGAGCCGACGAGCTCGTCGACCGGCTGGCCGACATCGCGTCGGCGCCGTGAGCACACTCACCGGGGTGGGTGTCAGCCCCGGGGTCGGTGTCGGCCCCGCCCACGTGCTCGCGTACGAGGCGACCGTCCCCGCCCCTGACTCCCGGCACGGCGGGGACGCGGAGGCGGAGCTGGCCAGGGCGGGGCGGGCGCTGGAGCGGGTCGCCGCCGACCTGGAGGAGCGGGGGATCCGCGTCGGAGGCGAGGCGAGGGAGATCCTGGAGGCGCAGGCCATGATGGCTCGTGACCCCGGCCTGGCCGACGGGGTGGCGAGGCTGGTCGAGGCGGGCACCTCCGCGGCCCGCGCGGTCTACGAGGCGTTCGGCCACTACCGCGACCTGCTCGCCGCGGCCGGGGGATACCTCGGCGCGCGCGTCGCGGACCTGGACGACATCAGGGACCGTGCCGTCGCGGTGATCGAAGGCAGGTCGATGCCCGGCGTGCCCACCGGCACCGGGCAGCCGTACGTCCTCGTCGCCCGTGACCTGGCGCCCGCCGACACGGCGCTGCTGTCTCCCGGCGTGGTGGCGGCCTTCGTCACCGAGCAGGGCGGGCCCACCGGCCACACCGCGATCCTCGCCCGCGCCCTGGGGGTGCCGGCCGTGGTGGCCTGCCAGGGGGTGACCTCGATCGTTCCGGGGACGCCGGTGCTGGTCGACGGGGCCTCGGGCCTCGTACGGCCCGCGCCCTCCGACGACGAGGTTCTCCGGGCGCGCGAGGCCGCCGCCGCGCGTAAGGCGGGACAGGCGTCCGCCAAGGGGCCGGGCAGGACCGCCGACGGGCACGCCGTGCCGCTGCTCGCCAACGTCGGCGGGCCGCGCGACGTGGCCGCCGCGCTGGAACACGGGGCCGAGGGGGTCGGGCTCTACCGGACCGAGTTCCTCTTTCTCGACCGGGCCGAGGCGCCCTCCGAGCAGGAGCAGGAGGCCGCCTACCGGGAGGTGCTGGACGCCTTCCCCGGCGGCAGGGTGGTCGTGCGGACCCTCGACGCGGGAGCCGACAAGCCCCTCGCCTTCCTGCCGCCGGGAGCGCACGAGCCCAACCCGGCGCTGGGGGAGCGTGGGGTGCGGCTGTTCAGGACGCACCCGGAGATCATGGACACCCAGCTCGCCGCGCTGGCCGCGGCGGCCTCACGCTCGTCGGCGAGGCTCCAGGTGATGGCGCCGATGGTGGCCACCGCCGAGGAGGCCGCCTGGTTCGCCGACGCCTGCGACGCGGCGGGGCTGCCGTCGGCGGGTGTGATGATCGAGATCCCGTCGGCGGCCCTGCGCGCCGCCGACCTGGCGGTCCGTGCCGGTTTCTTCTCCATCGGCACCAATGACCTCGCCCAGTACGCCCTCGCCGCCGATCGGCAGCTGGGCGCGCTGGCCGGGCTCCAGGAGGCCTGGCAGCCCGCGCTGCTCGACCTGGTCGCCCTGGCCGCGGCGGGCGCCGCCGAGCGCGGGAGGCCGTGCGGGGTCTGCGGTGAGGCCGCGGCCGATCCCACCCTCGCCTGCGTCTTCGTCGGGCTCGGGGTCACCTCGCTGTCGATGTCCGCCCCCGCGCTGCCCGCCGTACGGGCCGCGCTGGCGCGCCACACGCGGCAACAGTGCCACCTCGCCGCCGTCGCGGCGCGGGCCGCCTCCTCTGCGGGGGAGGCGCGCGCCGAGGCGCGCTCGCACCTGCCCGGCCTCGCCGATCTCGGCCTCTGACGTGGGCGGATCCCCTTCACGGATGGTGGAGTACGGGATGGAACGCGCGGCGGGGACCCGGCAGGTGAGGGGCGTGTGACCGGTGGTGACCGAGGGGATGCGGAGGCAGCGGTGCGCGAGCCCGGATAGCGTAAGCGGCATGGCTCGGTGGACACGTGTGACGGGTATCGCAGTGATCGCGACGATGATGGCGGGATGTGCCGAGGCGGGGACGGCCGCTCCACCCACCTCCGGTGCCACGCGGGCGGGCGAGACCTCCGCGAACGCCGACGCGGCGGCACCCACCGGCACGACCGCTGTGACCCCCGGGGCCGCTGTGACCCCTGAGACCCCAGGTACCCCAGATCCCTCCGCTCCCCCCGCGGCCTCCGCGACGGCGGAGGCGCCGGGCGTGGAGGGCGTGCTCGCCTCGATGAGTGTGGAGGAGAAGGTCGGCCAGCTGTTCATGCCCGTGCTGTACGGGCCGTCGGCCGACACGGCGTCGGGGGAGAACCAGGCGAGGTTCGGCGTGGACACCCCGGCGAAGATGGTCGCCCGCTATCGCCCCGGCGGGGTGATCCTCTTTCCCTGGGCGGGCAACGTGAAGAATGTGCGGCAGGTCGTGGCGCTGACCAACGGGCTGCAGAAGGCGTCTCCCGAGATCCCGCTCCTGATCGGCACCGACCAGGAGAACGGCAAGGTCTCCCGTCTCGCCCCCCTGGTGACCCCCCTGCCCGGGGCCTCGGTCATCGGCGCGACCGGCGACGTCTCGCTGGCACGCCGGGCCGCCAGGGTGACGGGCACCGAACTGCGCGCCCTGGGCGTGAACCTCGACTTCGCGCCCGTCGCCGACGTCAACCTCAACCCGCGCAACCCGGTGATCGGCCCGCGCGCGTACGGCTCCGACCCGAAGAAGGTGGCGCCGATGGTCGCCGCCGCCGTGCAGGGCTTCCACGACGCGGGAATCGGGGCGACGGCGAAGCACTTTCCCGGTCACGGCGACACCGGCGTCGACAGCCACACCGGCCTGCCGGTGATCAAGCACTCCCGGTCCCAGTGGGACAGGCTGGACGCTCCGCCGTTCGCTGCGGCGATCGGTAAGGACGTCGACGCGATCATGAGCGCGCACGTCGTGATGCCGAAGCTCGATCCCTCGGGGGACCCCGCCACCCTCTCCAAGCCGATCCTGACCGGGCTGCTCCGCGAGAAGCTCGGCTTCGACGGGGTCGTCTCGACCGACGCACTGGACATGGCGGGGGTGCGCAAGAAGTATCGCGACGGGGAGGTCGCGGTACGGGCGATCCAGGCAGGGGTGGACCTGCTGCTCATGCCGCCGGACTACCGCGAGGCCCGTCGGGCACTGCTCGCCGCCGTGGCGTCCGGAAAGATCTCCGAGGCGCGGCTCGATCAGTCCGTCCGGCGACTGCTGAAGCTGAAGGCCGCTCGCGGCCTGCTGAACAAGGCGCCGGTCGCCGACCCGGTCAAGGCCGAGCGGGTGCTTCGCTCGGCCGAGCATTTCAAGGTCGCCCGGCTCATCACCTCACGAGCCCGCTGAGCGGGATCCCGAGGCGTGCCGTCAGGGGTGGGTCAGGCGACCTGGAGGTTGCCGGTCCTGGCCAGCGAGACGACGAGCGACTGGATGATGCGCGTGAGCAGGGCCTCGATCAGCATGACGGCGGCCTTCGCGATTACGGTGGAGATGAATCCGTACATAGCAACCTCACAGGGAGAAAGGGGTCTTAATGCGATAATTCATACCAAAGGAGTACAAGTCACCAGTCATGAGGTTACCGTTTGGTGAACGTTCGGTGACAACCCCCGCCTCGACGCCTGGAAGGCCACCCCGGCCGCGGTCGTGGCGGCGGCGCTCCCCAGGGCGACGGTCCACCCCACGGGCCCCAGGTAGCGGCAGTCGAAGAACCGGCAGAGCCACGGGACCGAGACCGCCGCACCCAGGACGCCGAGGGAGAGCAGCGAGGCGAGAACGACCATGCGATCCCGGCTGCCCATCGCCAGGGTCTGCAGCAGCTGCGACGCCACGAGCGCGACCAGCCCCATGGAGTTCGCCCGCCCGTGCGTACCGGTCACCCTGCCGATCGACCAGGCCAGACCCGCCGCGCTCGCCGTGGTGGCGGCACGCAGGTAGATGTCGCGGGTCAAAGAGGCCCCCAGCGAGGCCTCGGGCCCCTCGTCGAGCAGCTTCTCCGGGCTGGTGGCCGTCGGAGGTCTGGAGGCCACCGCCATCGCGGGCAGCATGTCGGTGAGCAGGTTGACCAGCAGCAGCTGCCGGGCGTTCAGCACGTTCCCGCCGCTGATCAGGCTGGACCCGACCGCGAAGACGATCTCGCCGATGTTGCCGCCGAGCAGGATGCTGAGGGCGTCGCGGACCGAACTCCACATCGCCCTGCCCTCGATGATCGCGTCGACGATCGTCTCGATGCGGTCGTCGGTCACGACGATGTCGGCCGCCGCCCGCGCCGCCGGGGTGGCACGGGAGCCGAGGGCGATTCCCACGTCCGCGACCCGGATCGCGGGGGCGTCGTTGGCGCCGTCGCCGGTGACCGCGACCACCTTGCCGGTCCGGCGCAGGCAGCCGACGATCCGCGCCTTGTGCGCCGGAGTGGTCCTGGCGAAGACCGTCACCTCCGGCAGCGCCCCCACCAGGGCGTCGTCGTCCATCTCGTCCAGCTCGGGCCCCGTCATCACCTGCCCGCCGTTCAGCACGTTCAGCTCGACGCCGATCGCCTCGGCCGTGCTCGGATGATCGCCTGTGATCATGATGACGTGTACGCCCGCCCTGGTGAGGCGGCCGACGCTCTCGGCGGCCGTGGGCCGCACGGGGTCGGCGAGGCCGAGGAACCCGAGGAAGCACAGCTCCTGGATGCGGGACTCGTCGAGATCGCGGCGGTTGGAGGCGGGGCGCTCCGCGACCGCGAGCACCCGGTAGCCCTGCCGGGCGAGCTGGTCGAGCTCTTTTTCGATCTCCGCCACGAGATGGTCCGCGAGGGGGACCACCTGGCCGTCGCGAAGAATGGACGTGCACCGGGTGACCACGACCTCGGGAGCGCCCTTGACGCTCAGCAGCGGGCCGGAGCCGCCCTTGCCGAGTACGGCGTGGTAGCCGCGCCCCGGCTCGAAGGGGAGCTCGTCGATCCGCTCCCAGCTCCCGGTCCCCTTCTCGGTCACGCCCAACTGCTCGGCCCCCTTGAGCACGGCACGGTCGGTGGGATGCGGGACGGAACGCCCCTCGCCGTGCTTGGGGCAGGCGCGCACCCCCGCGGTCACGACGTACCTCAGCTCGGGCGTCAGGTCCTCCACGGTGCGCTCGTCCTGCACGTCGGAGACGCACCGCAGGCTGATGCGCCCCTCGGTGAGGGTTCCCGTCTTGTCGAAACACAGGACGTTCACCCGGCCGAGTGCCTCGATCGTGGAGGGATTGGGCACCAGGGTCTTGCGGGTCGACAGCCGCCGCGCGGAGGCGAGCTCCGCGACCGAGGCGACGAACGGCAACCCCTCGGGTACGGCGGCGACGGCGAGACTCACCGCCGGCGCGAGCGCCTGCGCCGCGGGGCTGCCGCGCAACAGGTCGGCGGCGAGCAGGACGACGCCGGATCCGACCGCGACAGGAAGGACCCGCCGGCTCAGCTCCCGCAGCCGCAGCCGCACACCCGAGGCCGGAGGCTGCTCCGCGGCGAGCCTGGCGGTCCTCGCCGCCTCGGTCGACTCGCCCGCCGCGACCACCACGGCGAGCCCGCTGCCGGCCGCCACCGTCGTCCCCTCATAGACCATCGAGGTCCGGTCGGCGACGGCGGGCGCGTTGACGGGCTTCGGCGACTTGGTGACGAGCTGCGACTCGCCGGTCAGGGGGGCCTCGTCGATCTCCAGGCCCAGCGCCTTGAGCACGCGGCAGTCGGCCGGCACGGTGTCACCCGCGCGCAGCTCGATCACATCGCCGGGTACGAGGTCCTCGATGGTCGCGTTCACCTGCTTGTGGGGGTGAGCGGCGCTCGCCTTCTCGTGAGGGCCGGGATCGGAAGGTGGAGCCGATCTCGCACGCTTGCCCGGTGCGAGGTCCTTGGCGGTCGCGTTCGCCTGATCCTGGGGGCGGCGCAGCCGTACGGGAATCGCCACCGCCTCGGTCAGGCGGTGCAGCGCCCGATCGGCCCTGTATCGCTGGCTTCCTCCGATGAGAGCGTTGGCGAGCACGACCGTGCCGATCATCACCGAGTCGGAGACCGATCCGACCATGGCCGACAGGCCCGCCCCGGCCGCCAGAACGGGGGTGAGCGGGTTGGCCAGCTCCTCGGCGGACACGTGGAGCAGCGAATCGGGGCCCTTGGGCTCTCCCGACCCCTTGGCGGACCTGCGCCGCCTGGCCTCGGCCTCGCTGATCCCTTCGGCCGACGAGCCCAGCAGGGCCAGGACCTCCTTGGCCGGCATCGCGTGCCAGGGGGTCGTGTCGATCAGGACCGGCGGCGTCTCCTGCCCGGCGTGCCAGCCCGCCCACCCGCCCGCGACGAGGGCGGCCAGTGACGTGCAACTGCTCGCGAGCTGCGCCTTGTTCTGGGAGTTCTCCGCCGGTCCGAGGGTCGTCAACACGCCTCCGGCCACGGTTCCCGCGGTGGTGAGCCACACACAGCGTTCGCTCGTCCTCCTCGCGGGCCCCAGGCAGCTCAGGAGCAGGTGAACCTCTTCAAGATCGGCGATCACGTCCGCGTCCCAGGGCACCCGGCCCGAGCGGCGCAGCACGCCGATACCCAGGTCGGCCTGGGCGAGCGCGGCCATGCGGCGCTCCGACACCACGGCGACCCCGTGACCCGCCGCCTGGAGGGCGCGGACCGACCGGGCGAGCCGGGAACCGCCCGGCACGATCTCGTCGATGCCGAGCCGCAGGCCGAGTTCGGCGTCGCCTCCCGCGAGCGCCACGGCGCACGCACCCCTGGCCGCGGCGACGATCGCGTCGGCGAGCGGGTCGACCTGCGGCGCCATGCCGACCAGGGCGACGGGAACGCCCTTCCTCGTCACGCGAACGGCCCGGATCCCCCGGACCTCCCAGTCCCTGGCATCCTCCGTGACGAGCCCGGCGGGACCCGCGAGGGGTTCGGCCTTCCACGTGTCGCGCTCCCTCCGCGCGCCGGGGTCGTCGACGTCGATCAGGGTGAGCAACCGCGCACGCAGCACGTCGAGACCCTCGCCGTTCGCGGAGTCCGCGTCACCGAGGGGGATGATGCGGTCGATCTCCCACGAACCGGTGCCGAACACGTCGGCGTCGAGGATGACCGTGTCGATGCCGTCCATGCGGCGCAGGGCACGATTGTTGAGAACGATCGCACCGCGTCTCGCCATGGCGCGCCCGATCGCGACCGCGAAGAACTCGCGGCCCAGTTTCGCGGCCTTGGGCGTCGTCGCGGTGAGCATGGCGACGGCACGCGCGTGGCCGTCGCCGAGAAGGTACGTCAGCCCGGAGGCGCCGGCCGCCACAGGGCTCCCGACACGCTCGAACCGATCCACCGGGCTGTGGGTCATGGGCGCGGGACGAGGTCTCCTCGCGGTACGGATGTGGCGGTAGGAGCCCTTTCTCGACGCCAGTTCGTGCTGGCGCGCCTCCCAGGCCCGCCGCGTGTCGCGCGCCTCGGCGTAGCGGCCGGCGGCGGTGATCGACTGGACGAGCATCTCCACCCGGCGCAGCGCCAGCGTGTGGGTGATGATGTTCGCCGTCGCGAACAGGTTGACGGTGGCCGAAGCACCGATGCGGCGCTCCACCTCGTGGCGGACTCTCGGGGTGGACTCGGCCAGGCCCAGCAGGGCGGGAAAGATCGGTGGGATCGACGGGGCGCGCATCGCCTGCCCGGCGAACGCCACGCCCGCCCCGATCAGGTTCGCGCCGAGCCGGATGCCGGCACGGGTGTGCCGCTCCACCAGCCTGGAGGTATGGTGCTCCGCCAGCCTGGAGGCGACGAACCTCAGTGCCGGAGACGAGGTCTCGTCGGAATCGGTGTCCTCTTCCTCCTCGGCTTCCTCTTCCAGTTCCAGATCGTCGGTCAGGTCGTCGGTCAGATCGTCGCCCGCACCCTCGTCGTCGAATGCGTCGATGATCGCCATCAGCCTCTCCAGGTCGACCAGACCCCTGTCACACCCCACGAAGACGGAGCCGAGGACACCGTTGACCTCCGCTCGCTCGACCCCCTCCAGCTTCAGCAGGGCGTTCTCCAGCCGCCGGGCCTTGGAGTCGCTCCCCGGAGCGCCGATCACGCGCAGATCGACATGGAGCCCTCCGGAACAGACACGCCTCCCACGCGAACGTGGCAGGGCGTTTCTGACCGCGCCGGGTACGACCTTGATCGCACCGGGCACGACGCTCCAGAGGGTTTCCGCGGGAACGGACAGCAGGCGGGGCACGAACATTCAGATCTCCAGCAGACAAGATGACGGGGCCGATCAAGCCTTTGTTGACGCGTGGCCCGATCGGCCCCATCGCTGCGATTACTTGGACGACTTCCCGGAGGTCGACCCCTTCGAGCGAGAGGCGGACGGTGTCGCCCGGGACGCGGAGCTCGCGGTGCGAGAAGTGGACGCCGACGCGCGAGCCCGCGAAGTGGGCGTCGCGGCCCGTCGCGACGTGGACTTCGTGGTCCGTGATGCCGGTTTAGTGGTCCGTGCCGCGGGCTTCGCGGCCCGGGACGCGGGCTTCGCGGTCCGTGAGCGTGAGGCGGACGTGCCGGTGCGGGAAGCTCCGCTCGTGGTTCGTGAGGTGGTGCTTCCCGTGCGGCTCGCGGTGGTGCGGGTCCGCGAAGTGGGGCTCGTGGCCCGGGAGGCCGAGGCGGCCGCCCGGGACGCGGCGCCGGTCGCGCGCGAGGCGGCACCCGCCGCGCGTGAGGCGGTACCGGTCGCGCGTGAGGCGACGGTGCCCGCCGCGCGGGTCGCGGCACCCGCGGTGCGTGACGCGGCGCTACGGGTCTGTGAGGTGGTGCTTTTCGCGCGGGATGTTGGTTTCGCGGTCCGTGAGGCGCTGCTCCCTGTGCGGCTCGTGGTGGTGCGGGTCCGTGAGGTGGGGCTCGTGGCCCGGGACGCGGCGCCCGCCGCGCGTGAGGCGGTGCGGGTCGCGCGTGAGGCGGCGGTGCCCGCCGTGCGGGTCGCGGTATCGGCTGCCCGGGACGCGGCACTCGCGGTACGTGACGCGGCGGTGCCCGCGGCTCGGGAGACGGTGCTCGCGGCCTTGGAGGCGGTGCGTGACGCGGACGCCGCCGTACGGGAGGGTGTGGTCCGGGACGTGGTGCCTCCCGTGCGAGACCGAGACGTGGAACCGGTCGTCCGGGTCCGTGAGGTGGTGCCTCCCGTGCGAGAACGGGATGTGGTACCGGTCGTCCGGGTCCGGGATGTCGAACGCGTCGTCGGGGACGTGGCGCCTCCGGACGAGGAGGCGGATGTCGAGGGTCTGGAGACCGGGCTCGACGACCCGTTCTTCCCGCGCGCACGTTGCGCGATCAGCGTTCCGACCCCGATGGCCGCCGCTACCGGCCATTCGAGCAATCCAGCCACCGCGAGAGCGCCGAGTCCTCCGTAGTAGGCGATGCGCTCGGCCGGTGGGAGGAAGGACCTGGCCGTGTCCATGGCCTGTCCCGCCTCCTGCCTGCTGACATGCGGCAAGTGAACATGCGGAGGCCGCAGCTGCACGGTCATCATCGGAAGTTTGAGCGTTAACGATTTGCCGTCCTGTTTCCTGCCTGCCTGGGCATGCGTGGTGGACGTCGCGGATGTGGTCGGTCGCTGTGCCGTACGGGCGCGCGACCGGCTCGCCTGAGCTACTGCCATGATCCCTCCTCATGGGAACCGAGGGAAGCTGCAAATGGAGCCCGCAGGAGGTCGATCATGCCTTCTACGTGCGGTTATATGGCCTGAGTGCCATTCTCGTAATCTTCCTCGTATTGAGGCTGCGAAACGCGTAACGGCCGTTGAATCGGATGTTAGGGGAGGAATCTCCGGCCCTTCGTGATCGCGCTCTGTCTGCTTAGGGATGTTTTAGGAGATATGCGAGCTGAGCTCGCAGTGGGCGACGGTTCGTGAACCACGGCCGGATCGTCGAAGGCGCGCGGCGCGCGGACTCACTCCTACAGTGCCGAGAGCGAGGCGTCGTCGGACGATCCCGTGCCACCACGGACCCGGATGGCGCGGTCGACGGCCTCGCGCGCCGTCCTCGGAGCGACGACCTCGACAGAGGCGGTCGCCCGTGTCCATCGGTCCGCGCCTAACCTGGAAACCGTTACGGCAAGGAGGAGAGATGCTGAAGGGCGTGCTGATCGACTGGGGCGGTGTGCTCACCGTCGATCTCACCGAGGCGGTCGCCGAGTGGATCGTCGCGGAGAGACTCGATGAGGCCCACTACCGCGAGGTGATGCGTGAACTCATCGTTCACGCGTACGAGAACACGGAGAACGGCGAGAACGCCATCCACGCCCTGGAGCGCGGAGAGATCTCCGGCCTGGACTTCGAACGTGACCTGGCGGCCAGACTGATCACGACGGACGGCGTGCCACCGGCCGCCGAGGGGCTGCTGAACAGGATGTTCTCCCGCTTTCACAGGGTCGAGCCGATGTACGAGATGCTCCGTGAGGCCCGCGCGGCGGGGCTGCGCACCTGCCTGCTCTCCAACTCCTGGGCGAACGAGTATCCCCGCGAGGGCTGGGATGACTTCTTCGACGAGGTCGTCATCTCGGGGGAGATCGGCATGCGCAAGCCCGAACCCAGGATCTTCGAGCACGCGCTCGGCAGGATCGGCCTGGCCGGGGAGGAGTGCGTGTTCGTCGACGACGTCAAGGCCAACATCGAGGCCGCCCGGCGGCTCGGAATCGTCGGCGTGCACCACCGCGACCCCGAGCTGACCATCGCCGAGTTGGAGACCCTGCTCCAGGTCTCGCTGCGCTGACCTGTCCCGCTCACCTCTCACCCTGTCACCGTGCCCGATGCCCAGGCCGCGGGTCGCCGTCCTCGGATCGTGCCGCTCCGCGCGGGTGGTAACACCGGGGGGCGCCGATGCTGGCACACTCGATGCGTGAATCGGCGCCGAACCGGTGCCGATGTCGGAGAGATAGATCGAGGCATGGATGCGCGTCTACCTGCCGTGTACGCTTCCGGCGCTGGCCCGCGTGGCCACCGTGGGGGAGCTGGGTCCGGCCCCGCTGACCGGCTACGCGGTGACCCCCGCGTTGACCGAGTGGTACGCCTCGGGTGACACCGAGGAACTGGAGTACGTCGCCCTGACCGAGGCGGCCAGGCATTCCCTGCGGATGCTCGCCGCCGACCGCGCCGACGGGGTGGAGGTCGCCGCGCGGCGGGTGGTCATCGCCGTCGACGTGCCGGAGAGTGACGTGAGCGCGAGCACCGACCTGGAGGCGCGCGCCCAGGTGCGGCTCGCCGCGGCGGTCCCGCTGAAGTTGGTCGCCGCGGTCCACGTGGACGACCTGCCCGCGGTGAAGGATGTCGAGGCCGCTCTCGCCGCGCTGCCCGCGGCCGATCGCGGCGACGACGACGCCCGCTTCACCGTGGACGGCGCCGAGGCGAACGAACTCCTGTGGTACGCCACCCAGGAGATCCCCGACCTGGTCGGCTGACCTTCTTCCTCCGAAGCCCGAAGCCCGAAGCCCGAAGCCCGGAGCCCGAAGCCCGGAGCCCGAAGCCCGAAGCCCGGAGCCCGGAGCCCGAAGCCCGGAGCCCGGGGTGCGTGCGGTGTCCGGGGTGCGGTGTCCGAAGCGCGGCGTCCGAAGCGCAGATTCCAGGGTGCGGAGCCCGGGTGCGGCGTCTGAAGCGTGGCGTCCGGGGCGCGGCTTCCGGAGTCTCGCGTCCTCTCCCTCGGGCCCCGGGGCCCGAGGGAGATTCCCCTGTCGTGAGCACCTCCGAGGGGCCGTCGAGCGGGCCGGCTTCCCTGTCGCGGCGCCGATCCGGCGGGAAATTTCGCTATTCTGGAGGGCAATATGAGACACATTGTTTGGGATTGGAACGGCACGCTGTTTCACGACATCGACGCCGTCGTCGGTGCGACGAACGCGGTGTTCGAGCCCTACGGGCGTTCCTACGATGCCGACAGTTTCCGCGCGGTCTACACGCGCCCGATCTGGACCGCCTACGAGCGCATGCTCGGCCGTGCCCTTGAGGACGGCGAGTGGGAGAGGCTCGACCTCAACTTCCACGAGAACTACCACCGGCTGATGCTGGAGTGCGGGCTCGCCGCCGACGCCCTCTCCACCCTGCGGAGCTGGGAACGCGCGGGGGGCAAGCAGTCTCTGCTGTCCATGTGGGCGCACGAACGGCTGGTTCCCAAGATCGCGGAGTTCGAGATCGACCACCACTTCACCCGGATCGACGGCCTGCGCGGTGTCCCCGGCGGCCACAAGGCCGAATCCATGGTGGCCCATCTCGCCGCCCTCGGCGTCGACCCGGCCGATGTCCTCGTCATCGGCGACAGCCTGGACGACGCGCACGCCGCTCAGCACGTCGGGGCGCGCGCGGTCCTCTACACCGGTGGCATGACCAGCCGGACCGATCTGATGGCCTTCGGCGTCCCGGTCGTCGACACCCTGGAAAACGCACTCGACCACGCCTGAGGGCACCGAGGGCGCTGAGGACACTGACACGACCTCACGAGAACCGGCGAACGGATCCTTTCGGTATCGAAGGCGGTCACCGTACCCCCGGGGCCTTACCCTGGGCATCCACCCCCATTCCGGGAGGCCCCCGATCAACCGCCTCGTTCTCTGGAACATCGACCTCACGCTGGTCGACGTGTCGATCGTCACCCGTGAGGCATACGCGGAGGCGTTCCGCGCCGTCACCGGAAGGCCCCTGGTCAAACTGACCCAGGCCAACGGGCGTCCCGACTCGGAGATCGTGTTCGAGATGCTCGCCATCAACGGGATCGTCGCCGAAGACGACCATCTCCCCAGGTTCCTCGACGCGCTCGCCGAATCCTTCGGAGCCCGGCGCAGGCGCCTGGCCAAGGAGGGCCGGATGATGTCCGGCGCCCGCGACGCCCTGAAGGCCGTGGCGAGGCTCGACGGCGTGGTCCAGTCGGTGCTCACCGGCACGATCAAGAGCAACGCGGTGCACAAGCTGACCGCGTTCGGCCTCGACAGGCACATCGACTTCGAGATCGGCGGTTACGGCGAGGAGGTCTACCCCAAGGCGACCCTCCTGCAGGTCGCGCAGGGACGCGCCAAGCGGAAGTACGGGGCGACCTTCGACGGGCGGAACACGGTGCTGGTCGGCGACTCGGCCAGGGATGTCCAGGCAGCCAGGATCGCCGGGGCCGCGATGATCGGGGTCGCCTCGGGGCGTTCCCTCCCCGCCGAACTGCACGAGGCGGGAGCCGACGTGGTGCTGCCCGACCTCTCCAACCCCTCCGAGGTCGTCGCCGCCGTCGCCGGTCTCACCTCTCCGGCCCGGCGTGCCGGCCACTTCCCCGCGGACCGCTGACCTCCGGCCCCGGCGGCGACCAACGGCCGTACGAGGGCGAGTCACGCGGAGTCCGTCGCTGTCCGTCGCTGCCCGTCGTCGCCGATCGGCCCCACATGTCCGACGGCGATCCATGTCCCCGGCCCGATGCCGCTCGTTCCCTTCGAGAGGTCCGTACGTGGGCGCCCCACACTGGAGGTCCGGAGGGTGTGTGGCCCCGGGGGATGACATTCGGGTGGGGCACCGAGAGGATGGAGTCATGGTTGAGGAAGGTGCGCCGCTCTGGGAGCCGTCCCCGGAGATCGTGAGAAACGCCAAGGTCACCCGCTACGCGGAATGGCTGGGCCGGTCCGGTGACTACGAGTCCCTGTGGCGGTGGTCGGTCGACGCGCCTGAGGAGTTCTGGACGTCGATCTGGGACTACTTCGGGGTGGTGGGGGAACGCGGCGACGGGCCCGTCATGTCGGGGGGGATGCCCGGCACCGAGTGGTTCGCCGGGTCGACGCTGAACTACGCGGCGAACGCGCTGCGCGGGGCCGCGTCCGACCCAGGGCGGCTCGCGGTGGTCTCCCGCGACGAGGCGGGCGGGCGCCGGGCGCTCACCCTGGGAGAACTCGCCGAGGAGGTGGCGCGGGTCCGCACGGGGCTCGCCGCGCTGGGTGTCGGGCGCGGTGACCGGGTGGCGGCCTACCTGCCGAACGTCCCCGAGGCGCTGATCGCCTTCCTCGCGACCGTCTCCCTGGGCGCCGTCTGGTCCTCCTGCTCGCCCGACTTCGGCGCGCCCAGCGTGATCGACCGTTTCACCCAGATCGAGCCGAAGGTGCTCGTCGCGGTCGACGGCTACGACTACAACGGCAGGCGCTTCGACCGGAGCGCGGTCGTCCAGGACATCGCCGCCAAGCTGCCGACCCTGGTGGCGCGGGTGCGTGTCCCGGCCCAGGACGCGCTCGGCGCCGACACCTCCGGTACGGCGCAGGACGCGGCCGTGACCGGTGACGGCGTCCGTACGGTGAGCTGGGCGGAGGTACGCGCCGTCGCGGGACCGCTCGACTTCGAGCCGGTGCCGTTCGGGCACCCGCTCTGGATCGTCTACTCCTCGGGTACCACCGGGTTGCCCAAGCCGATCGTGCACGGTCACGGCGGTGTGGTGCTTGAGCACCTCAAGGCGCTCTCCTTCCACCAGGACCTGGGCGAGGGCGACGTCTTCTTCTGGTACACCACGACCGGCTGGATGATGTGGAACTACCTCGTCGGCGGCCTGCTGGTCGGTTCGGCGGTGGTGCTCTACGACGGGGCGGCGACCTACCCGGAGACCGGCGCGCTCTGGCGGCTCGCCGCGGAGGAAGGGGTCACCTACTTCGGTACGGGGGCTCCGTACGTGATCGCGTCCATGAAGGCCGGTCTGGAGCCGTCAGGTCTCGACCGGCTGCGTGGCCTCGGCTCCACCGGCTCGCCGCTGCCGCCCGAGGGGTTCGCCTGGGTGTACGACGTGATGCCGGAGGTCCAGCTCGGCTCGTTCTCCGGCGGCACCGACGTGTGCACCGGTTTCGTGGGCGCCGTACCGCTGCTCCCGGTCCGTGCGGGGGTGATCCCGTGCCGGTGCCTGGGGGCGAGGGTCGAGTCCTTCGACCCGTCGGGCGCCTCGGTGGTCGGCGAGGTGGGCGAGCTGGTGCTGACCCTGCCGATGCCCTCGATGCCGGTGATGTTCTGGAACGACCCCGACGGGTCCCGCTACCGCGACAGCTACTTCTCCGAGTATCCGGGCGTCTGGCGGCACGGCGACTGGATCAAGATCCTTCCCGACGGTGGCTGCGTGATCTACGGCCGCTCCGACTCGACCCTGAACCGGGGCGGTGTTCGGATGGGCACCAGCGAGTTCTACCGCGTGGTGGAGCGCTTCGAGGAGATCACCGACAGCCTGGTGATCGACACCGGCCAGCTCGGTCAGGAGGGTCGCCTGCTGCTGTACGTCACCATGGCCGAGGGGTCGCACCTGGACGACGATCTGGTCGGGCGCCTGCGCAGGGAGCTGAGGGAAGGCCTCTCGCCGCGACACGTACCGAACGAGATCATCGAGGTTCCCGGTATCCCCCGCACCCTCAGCGGCAAGAAGCTGGAGGTCCCCGTCCGCAAGATCCTCCTCGGCGCCGCCCCTACGATGGCCGCCAACCTCGACGCGATGGCCAACCCCGAGGTCCTGTCCTACTTCGTACCGGGAGCCGACGTCACCCGGCACTGACCTCCCAGGAATCACAGGCACGCGGCGCCGACCGCCCCGGAGCCACGCGGCGTCGACCGTTCAGGGATCGGTGCCACAGGGTACCGACCTCCCGGGGAGCGGTGTCACATGGCACCGGCCGCCCCTCGGGAGCGGCGTCACGCCGCTCCGGCCTCCGGGGGAGCGGCGTCGTACGACGGTGGCCGCCCCACGGGAGCGGTGTCACGCGGTCTTCGGAGGTCAGATCCCCTGGGGAAGGCGGAACAGGCGGCCCGGGTCACGGACGGCCTTGACCTGGGCGAGCCTGGTGGCGTTGCCCCCGTAGTAGGCGGCGCGCCAGCCGCCGAGCTCAGGGTCGACGTAGTTGACGTACGCGTGGTCGCCGAAGTGGGGCCGCATCGCCGTGCGCGCGGTCCTGGTCCAGGCCTTCGCTCCGAGGCGGTGGGCGTAGTACTGCACGCTGTAGAGGGCGGTCCGGTGCGGGAAGGCCGTGGCGTCGGGGCGGACCCTGGCGACGGCGCCACCGAGGGCGTCCAGCAGCACGGTGTGCTCGCCGGGGCGGGCCACCTGGGCGACGAGGGCCTTGGCCCCGGCCTCGGAGAGCGGACGGTAGGCCATGTGTGACTTGGCGGTGAAGTTGCCCCTGGACAGCCGCCCGCCCCGGGCCTGTCCGGGCAGGGTCGCGGGCAGACGGCACTCGGCGACCGAACGTGAGGCGCAGCCCGCCATGATGAGCATGGCCTGGCGGTAGGAGGTCTGGGTGACGGAACTCGACGACGGCGACCCGGCCGCGTCGGCGAGCCGGTCGAGCAGCCGTTCGCAGCCGGCCTTGCCGCCGAGGTAGAGCCCGACGACCTCCACGTCCGTCCCGCCGTTGCGGCTCAGGTGCATCCCCGACCACATGGCGTCGGGAGCCGAGGGAGCCCACGCCTGCCAGGCGCGCAGGGCCTTCACCGCCTTCGACCACGGCCAGTGCAGGAAGAACACCGTGACCTCGCGGGTGGGGTGGGTGCGGAACTCGAAGGAGACCGCCACGCCGAGGTTGCCCCCGCCGCCGCCCCGTGAGGCCCAGTACAGGTCGGCGTTGTGGTTCGCGTCGCAGGTCAGCAGCTGTCCGTCGGCCGTGACGATCTGGACCGACTCCATCACGTCGCAGGTCAGCCCGTACTTCCTGGAGACCACGCCGATGCCGCCGCCCAGGGTCAGCCCGCTCACCCCGACCGTCGCGCAGGTCCCTGCGGGGATGCTGACCCCGCTCGCGGCCAGCTTGTCGTAGATGTCGATCAGCTTGGCGCCCGCCCCGACGGTCGCGCGCCCCGAGGAGTGGGCGACCTTGTTCATCCGGGACACGTCGAGGACGAGACCGTTCCCGGTGGACCAGCCCGCGTAGGAGTGCCCGCCGGAGCGTACGGCGAGCGGCAGTTTCAACCGGCGCGCGAAGCCGACGCACTCGGCGACGTCGGAGGGGTTGGCGCAGAGGGCCACCCCCGCGGGCCGGATCACGTCGAAAGTGGGGTTGAACAGCTTCCTGGCGCCGGAGTACGCGGCGTCGCCGGGCCGGATGAGCTTGCCGTCCAGTCCGTCGGCGAGCGCTCGCCAGTCGGCGGGCCGTGGCGCGCCCGCGGCGCCCCTGGCGGTGGTGTCGGCCTGGGCGCCGTTCATGCCGACGGCGCCCAGGGGGGATACGCCCTGAGCGCCCAGCGTGAGGGCGGCGAGGCCGCCGGTTCGAAGGAATGCCCGCCTGTCCGGGGGGGTCGGCATGTTCTTACTCCCGAGATTCGGTGTCACCTGCCTGATAGGACGGCCACACCGCCCTTCAGGTTGATCACGTTCGCATCACGTCCTCTGCACCACGCGCAGCGCGAGGGCCGGGCACATCTCGACGGCCCTGCGGGCCATCCGCCGGAACTGGGCGGGTACGGTGTCGCGGCTGAACACCGGGTAGCCGTGCTCGTCGAGGTGGACGAGGTCGGGGGCGAGTTGCGCGCACAGGCTGTGGCCCTGGCAGCGGGTCCAGTCCACGGTGAGCTTCACCTCCGGCTCGTTCTCCTGCGGGGGCAGGGGGAGCACGCCGAGCACCGGGCGCCCGCAGCCGCCGCGCAGCAGGTGCTCCTCGATGTCCTCGGGGAAGGCGTCGAGCGCCGACAGCACGAACCTGGACGTTCCGTCGGGGTGGAAGCACGCTCCCCTGCCCTTCACGCTCGCGGACCTGCTTCGCAACTCGTCCAGGGCGGAGGCGGACCCGTTCACGAGCTCGGCCATCGACTGCGCGACGTCCGGGAGCCCGAGGCGGCAGGGGCCGCACTGCCCCGACGACTGGGCGGCGAGGTATCTCGCGACCCTGACCGTCTCGCCCAGCGGGCAGGTCTCCCCGCCGAGCGGCACGATGATCCCGGCTCCGAGCTGGCCGCCCGCCTCCGCGATGCCCTGACGGGAGACGGTCGCCACGGCCGCGGCGTCCGCGTGCAGCCACGCGCCGTGGTAGCCGCCGACCAGCACCCCGTCGCCGGTCGAGGCCTGGCAGGCGTCCAGGACCGCGTACAGCGGGGTGCCGGTCGCGACCTCGACCACGGCGGGGGCCTTGGCCGAGCCGCCCACGGTGAGCAGGACCGTCCCCGGCTCGCGTGCCGTGCCGACGTCGGCGTACCGTTCCGCTCCCAGGGTGGCGAGGACCGCGAGCTGGGCGTACGTCTCGGCGTTGGACAGCAGGGTGGGCAGCCCGTTCACGCCGCTCTCCACGGCCCGCACCTTGCGGCCGGGCGGCTCCCCGACCTGGCCGTTCACCGAACGGACCAGGGCGCCGCCCTCGCCGGAGATGAACCTCTCGACGATGCCGACCACCCGGACCCGGTCGGCGATGCCCCGCTCCTCGACCGCGGCGGCCACGGACGACTGGCCCATGCCGCCCTCGACGGTCGCGATCACGACCTGCTTGGCGCCGATCGCGTCCGCGGCGAGGAGGGCGCCCTCGATGACCAGGTGGGGAGTCCTGGTGAGAAGCATGGTGTCCTTGCTGCTCGCGGGCTCGCCCTCGGCCGCGTTGACCAGGACGATCTTGTCGGCCTTCTTGCCCATCACCGCGCGGACCTTGCGGGCGAAGGGGAACGCGGCCCCGCCCCGCCCGCGCATGTCCACCTCGTCGGCGAGCGCCGCGAGCTCCTCACCGGACATGGTCGGCGCGGTGCCGTGCATGTCGCGGTGTTCCGCGAGGTCCATCCTGCGGCGGTCGTCGAGCCCGGCGGTCAGCCTGGCCGGCCCCAGCCGGCGCACCGGGGGGACACGGTAGGGAATCATCCGACACCTCCGATACGGCGAAGCTCCGGCTGCTCCTCACGGACGATGCGCGGGATGCGGCCGACGATGCTCGTGGGCGGGGTCAGGCTCGTGGGCGAGGTCGTCTCCGCGGCGACGGGCACCGCCACCGGCGCCTCCTCGGGCACGAAGATCGGCTTGGGCTGCAGTTCGGAGATCACCCGGATCAGCAGGGCGGCTCCCACCGCGACCAGGCAGACCACGTAGCTCCAGGTCACCCACTCGGCGGGTGCGCGGCCCGCGGTCAGCCCGTGCAGGACCGCCATCGGCCACGCCAGGTAGGCGGAGCCGTGCAGCATGCGCCAGAGCCACGGCCTGCTGTTCTCCGCGAACCTGGCACGGGCGACCCCGGTGAGGAAGACGAGGATCATCAGGTCGGAGGCGATGGCGCCGAAGCCGACGTACAGGCCCTGGCCGCTCGCCGAGAGCGGGATCACGACGGAGGGGAGAGACGTCCTGCTTTCGATGATCTTCATCGTGACGTGGATGGCGAGGAAGCCCATGCCGACCATGGCGGTGGCCCGGTGGGCGAACTGCGACCGGATCCTGCCCAGGACGGGCAGCACGATCCGGTCGGCGGAGAGCAGGCCGAACGCCACGGTCACGGTGAGCGAGACGAGGGCGATCACGCCGGAGAAGAACGAGAAGACGCCGCGGACGGCGGCGGCCACCTCCATGCCGGGCGCCGTACGCCCGAGCATCAGGAGGCCGACCACGGAGACCGTGATCGTGACACCGAGGCCGATCCTGGCGGGCCTCTGGTCGAGGCTGATCCCGGCCTCGGACCGGGTGTGCCTCGGAGTCCGTCTGTTACCCACCTGTTGCTCCTGTCTGCGAAGCGGCTCGAACGACGTCTGCGTTCGAGGGGGATGGACTCTGATATCGCGAGATGCCGCCCCCCGTCTCCGCGGGGTGTGGAAGAGGCGCGGAGACGGGGAGCGGCGGTCCCGGGAGGGATTCCGTCAGCAGCGACGGTTCCTGTTGATGCAGTCGACCGCGAACCTCATGAGCCGGTCGGGCATCACGTTGGCGAAGTCGGCGTGGTCGGTGACGGGGTTGTGCCGTTGCTCGGGGAAGGCGTCCAGCGCGAAGGACGCGGTACGCGGTGTGGCGTAGAACAAGCTCATCCGTAGCTGCGGGATCGCCCTGGTGCCGGACGGGCAGGCGCCGTTCGCGTCGGGGAACACCACGTGCGTGCGGTGGTTCGCGCTGTCGTTGTTCTGGCCGTCCCAGCAGCTGGGGAAGTCCAGGATCCGGACGAGCAGGCTGCCGCGCGGGCAGAGCGGGTACTTGGTGGTGATCCGGTTGGTGAACCCGGTGCAGGTCCACTTGGCGAGGGCGTTCGCGCCGCCGTTGGTGGCGGCCTTGGCGTCGCCGGTGAGCATCCTGATGAAGCGCGGCATCGGGCTCACCCTGGAGACCGGGTTCCCGCGGAACTGCAGGTTCACCTGGCGGGCCCGCATGATGGTGCCGACGTTGCCGTCCGGGTCGCCTGCGTTGGCGTCGCTCGTACGGTCGCGAAGGACCGGCCAGAAGTAGGTCGAGCGGTCGTTGAACGCGCACGTGGTGCCCGCGGCGGCCAGTGACTGGTCCGTGGAGAAGGCGTCGGTCGACAGGTTGCCGACGTAGTCGTGGATGTGGTGGGCGCCGTTGGACACGCCGGGGGCCACGATGAAGTTGTCGGAGTTGTGGTGACCGTTCCTGTTCGTGCCGCACCGGGAGGTGAAGACGCCGCCGGAGCCGCCGCGCCGGGTCCGGACGTCCTGGAAGTTGCGCGGGACTCGCCGGATGTCGATGAAGTCCTCGGGGAACGGCCCGAGGTCGGCGCACTCGGCCTCCTCGCCGCCGGGCGGGGGAGCGGAGGTCTCACCGGGAGCCGGGTTCGCGGGCGGGTCGGCGGGCGGGGCGTCGGTCGGCGGAGTGTCGGCGGGGGGCTGGTCGGGGTTCTGCGAGGGCGCCTGGTTCGGCCGGCGGCGGGCGTTGGAGTCGTTACCGTTGCCGCCCAGGGTCTGTGCCTCCTGGTCGGCGAACTCGTCGGGGGTGGCGGGTTCGGTGGGAGAGGCCTGGATGAGGTTTCCGCCCGCGGGAGGCGCGTCGGCGGGCCGGTCCTGAGGGAGCTGATCCTGAGCCGGCTGGTTCTGAGCCGGTTGGTCTTGATCCGGCTGGTTCTGGGCGGGCTGGTCCTGGGGGGGAGCGTCCTGTGGGAGTTGGTCCTGGGCCGGCTGGTCCTGCGGAGGAGTGTCCTGCGCGGGCTGGTCCTGGTTCTGGCCCTGATCCTGTTGGCTCTGATTCCGGTTCTGCCGGTTCGGGTCCTGCTGACTTCGCTGGTTCTGCTGGTTCTGGTTCTGGTTCTGTTGTTCGGCGGGGTCGCAGTGATCACCGTAGGCGGGGGTCGTGACCGCCACCGTGAACGTGACGGTGGTGAGCGTGCTGGCGGCCAGTGCCAGCGCCGACAGGGAGACGAGCGAGCGTTTCATGATTTTCAAGCGATTTCTCTCCTCACAGGTGTGTCGAGAGCGGAGACGGGCGGCGGCGGTGCGGGCATCGGAGGCTCGGGCAGGTCCGAGTAGTCGACCAGCCCCGTGCTCTCCAGCAGGGTCATGTGCTTCATGACCACCTCGACCGCTCGCTGGGCGAATGTCCTGACCAGGTCGTTGCGGGTGCCGGCTCGTACGCCGGCGACCACCCCGAAGACCTTTCCGTGGGCTTGGCGCAGCAGCCGGGCGAACAGGAGGTCGTACTCGGCGCCGGCCTTCACCGCCGTCAGCTGCGCCATCCAGGACTGCTGGTCGGCGTTGGCCTGGTCGGGCAGCGGCACGTTCAGCTTGGCCGCGAGGGCGCGGACCTCCTCGTCGAGCTTGAGGTGGTCGGTCATCAGGTGCATGCCGACCTCCTTCACCCGTTTGCTCGCCGCCCGCTGCTGGGCCTGCTGGCCGCTGGGAATCTCCCAGAGTCCGGCCAGGCGGACCTTGACCAGCAGGTCGCGATCGGCCGGGCCCAGGGGGCCCTGCGGGGTCTGGACCCAGCTTTGATCGGCCAGTGCACCGCCGCCGGGAGGGGTGATCAGGACGACCGCCACGGCGGCGATCGCGATGAAGACCCCGAACAGCAGGGGTTCGCCGTTCTTGAAGCGGCGGAACAGTGATCTGAACATGGCCCGGCCCCGCTCTCAGAGACTGGCCGCCATCGGGGCCTTCTCGGCGCCCGGCGCGGTGACGAACGTGCCGCCCGACCCGTGAGGGGCCGGGTGCGTGAGGAGGAGGAGGACAGTTCCGACCGGCCACGGGATATGCCGCACCGCCATGTCGTTTCCTTTCCCCGGGGCCCGCCGATGCGGGCGCACTTGGTGGGAGGTACGCGGCGCTGCCCGGGGTGGTTCAGCAGAAGTGATGAGATAGTTAGAAATGATTGGAGTTGCCAGAGTTGCAGACGGGACGGATAACGAAGGTGTAAAGATGTGCCCGTGCGTCAACTCGACAGTCGGTTCGAGAGCGCGGACACCGATGTCCTCCTGGTAGAAGATCTGTACCGAGAGTTCGGTGTACCCCTGCTCCGCCATGTGCGTAAGGCCACCGGTAACGATCTGCAGTGGGCAGAGGACGTCGTCCAGGAGACGCTCGTCCGTGCCTGGCGCAACGCAGGAAGGTTGCAACGAGAGCCCGGCCTTCTGTGGGCCTGGCTCCTGACAGTCGCCCGTCGTATCGTCATCGACGGTCGTCGTAGACGAGGCATCCGACCACAGGAGGTCGAACCCGCCGACGCGAACGCCGTGCCCGTTCCCGACGGGGCCGATCGCGCGCTGGAGGCGATGGTCGTCGCCGAGGCGCTGCGAGAACTGTCCCCAGA
Source organism: Streptosporangium sp. NPDC006930 (assembly GCF_040635605.1). NCBI lineage: Bacteria > Bacillati > Actinomycetota > Actinomycetes > Streptosporangiales > Streptosporangiaceae > Streptosporangium > Streptosporangium sp. NPDC006930. The sequence continues at coordinate 57,251 of NZ_JBEYID010000003.1, forward strand.
ACACCGCGAAGTCATCGAGCACACTTACCTACGGGACCGTACGATTAACGAGGCGGCGGAAATCCTCGGGATACCGCCGGGTACGGTCAAGTCCCGGCTCTACTACGGGATCCGGGCTCTCCGAAAAGTCTTGAAGGAGAGAGGTGTCGCGAGCTGATGTTGCCCTCCCCGCATCATGACGTGGCGGCGTACGCCCTCGGGGTGCTCGACGAAGAGGATCACGAGACGTTCCAACGCCATCTCATGACCTGCGAGGAGTGCCAGGTCGAGCTCCGGGAACTCAGCGAGGTTCCCGGACTTCTCGATGCGGTGAAGCGGGACCGCTCCAATGCCCTGGACGATGACCGCACGCCACATTGACGTTTAGCTGCTTTTGGGGTGATATCAGGAACGGTGGTACGTCCCGGTCAACGAGGATCGGGACAGACGGCCACTGGAGGTGTCGTGCCGCGGGCCATGCCCGATGGGCGGAGCGCGGGTCGGTCGACCCCGATCGCCGGGCGAGGCGTCCGGGGCGAGGCCAGACTCGCCCGGCTGCGCCGTAGCCCTTCCGAGGCGACCCTGTGGAATGATTGCCCCACCGCCACCTCGTGGGGAGAACCCGCCGTCTCCGACCAGGAGCCCTTCCGTTCCCCGTTGGCAGCGGCGAGAGACCGCGGTTCCCATGACGAGTCGTGGCGCCTGGCTGCGATCCCGATCACCCGTGAAGAGACGATCACCCCGTGGTGGGCGTTTCGTGCCCCCGCTCCCGGGGAGCTGAATGTGGCCGGAAACGGGCTGCAGGGCGAGGGCAGCGAGAGCACCGCATCCCCGAGGGCGCGGGCGACATCACTTTCTCTCCGCCGGGCACCATTTCCGCGGAACCTATGAGATTCCATCCTGGAGTCTCACCCAACTATGCAAAACCCCTCACAAAGGAGTGAGAGCGACATGCCGCTCGACGAGGCCAAGGACGAGCTGCTGAGGAGTGCCGCGGAGACGTGTGCGCGCACACCGGGCAGTGATCACGTGAGCGTGGAGGAGGCGCTCGCCTTCCTGCGGCTCTACTACCGGCATGTCGCCCCCGAGGACCTGCTCGGCCGCGACCTGGTCGACGTGTACGGCCCGGCGATGGTTCAGCGGCGGCTCGCCGAGCAACGCCCCCAGGGCCGCGCCCTGGTGCGCGCCTACACCCCCGCTCCCGAGGAGCACGGCTGGGCACCCGGGTTCTCCGTCGTGGAGATCGTCACCGACGACATGCCCTTCCTCGTCGACTCGGTGACCATGGAGCTCAACCGGCACGGCGTCGGCATCCATCTGGTCGTCCACCCGCAGATGCGCGTGCGCAGGGACATGACGGGCAAGCTGCTCGGCCGCGACGAGGAGGACGTCACCGGGCAGGTGCTCGCCGAGTCCTGGATGCACTTCGAGATCGACAGGCAGAACGACGAGGCCGCGCTCAAGGCGATCGAGACCGACCTGCAGCGTGTCCTGGAGGACGTGCGCGGCGCCGTCGAGGACTTCGCCAAGATGCGGGCGCTCGCCCTGCGGACCGCCGAGGACGTCTCCGTCAACCCGCCGCCCCTCGACCCCGCGGGGGTGGAGGACAGCCTGGAGTTGCTGCGCTGGCTCGCCGACGGGCACTTCACCTTCCTCGGCTACCGCGAGTACCGCCTGGAGGTGGGCGAGGAGGGCGACAGGCTGCACCCGATTCCCGGGACGGGGCTGGGCATCCTCCGCGGCGACAGCGCCGACTCGGGCAGCTTCGCCGCGCTCCCGCCCGACCTGCGCGCCAAGGCCCGCGAGAAGCAGCAGATGCTGATCGTCACCAAGGCCAACAGCCGCGCCACCGTCCACCGCTCCGCCTACCTCGACTACGTGGGCGTCAAGCTCTTCGACGCCTCGGGCGAGGTCGTCGGCGAGCGGCGTTTCCTCGGCCTCTTCACCCACGTGGCCTACAGCGAGTCGATCTCGCGCGTCCCGGTGCTCCGGCGCAAGCTGGCCGAGGTGCTCGTGCTCGCCGGGCTGACCGCCGACAGCCACGACGGCAAGGATCTCATCGAGATCCTGGAGACCTTCCCCAGGGACGAGCTCTTCCAGACCTCGGTGGAGCAGCTGCTGCCGATCGCCCTCGGCGTGCTCAGGCTCCGCGAGCGCAAACAGGTCAAGGTCTTCCTGCGTCCGGACGACTACGGCCGCTACGTCTCGTGCCTGGTCTACCTGCCGCGCGACCGCTACACCACCAAGATCCGTATCAAGCTGCAGGACATCCTGCTCAGGACGCTCGGCGCAGGCACCTTCGACTACAGCGCGATGATCGGAGAGTCGGCACTCGCCAGGCTGCACGTGGTCGTACGCGGTGAGCGTGGCAGGCCGCTGCGCGTCGACACGGTGAACGTCGAGGAGCTGGAGGCGAGGCTCGCCGCGGCCACCAGGTCCTGGGAGGACGACCTGGTCTCCGCGATCACCGAGCTGTGCCCCGAGGACGAGGTTCCCAAGCTCGTCCGCCGCTACGTCCCGGCGTTCCCCGAGGGCTACAAGGCCGACTTCCCCGCCCGGATGGCGGTCGCCGACCTGCGCCGCCTGGAGGAGCTCGCCGCCTCCTCGGGCGAGATCGAGATGAACCTCTACGAGCCGCACGACGCGACGGAGGGTGAGCGCCGCTTCAAGCTCTACCGCCTCGGCGCGCCGGTATACCTGTCGCACGTGCTGCCGCTGCTCCAGCGGATGGGCGTGGAGGTGGTCGACGAACGGCCGTACGAGGTCGACCGCGACGGGGACCCGGCGACCAAGGACGCCTGGATCTACGACTTCGGCCTGCGCTACACGCCCTCGCCCGAGGTCGACAGGGATGAGTTCAAGCGGCTCTTCCAGGACGCGTTCGGCGCGTTATGGGCCGGGCGGGTGGAGAACGACGGGTTCAACGGGCTCGTCCTGGTCGCCGGGCTGACCTGGGAGCAGGTCGAGATCCTGCGCGTGTACGCCAGGTATCTGCGCCAGGCGGGCACCGCGTTCAGCCAGGAGTACATCGAGCGGGTGCTGACGGGCAACGTGCGGCTCGCCCGGCTGCTGGTGCGCCTGTTCGAGGCGAGGCTGAACCCCCGGCGCCCGGCCGAGGTCCGCGCCGACCTGTCCGACGCGCTGCACGAGGAGATCCTCGCAGCCCTGGACGACGTGGTCTCGCTGGACGAGGACCGGATCCTGCGGGCCTACCTGGAGATGATCGGGGCCACCCTGCGGACCAACTACTTCCAGCGGGTCGACGGCGAGCGCAAGCCGTACATCAGCCTGAAGCTCGACTCGCCGTCGATCAGCGTGCTGCCGCTGCCCCGGCCCGCGTACGAGGTGTTCGTCTACTCGCCCAGGGTCGAGGGCGTGCACCTGCGCTTCGGCAAGGTCGCGCGGGGCGGGCTGCGCTGGTCGGACCGGATGGAGGACTTCCGTACGGAGGTGCTCGGGCTGGTGAAGGCGCAGATGGTGAAAAACACCGTCATCGTCCCCACCGGCTCCAAGGGTGGCTTCGTCGTGAAAAATCCGCCGAAGTCGGGGTCGCGGGAGGACACCCTGGTCGAGGGCATCGCCTGCTACCGGATGTTCATCTCCGGCCTGCTCGACCTCACCGACAACCTCGTCAACGGCGATGTGGTCCCGCCCGCCGACGTCGTCAGGCACGACGGCGACGACACCTACCTGGTGGTCGCCGCCGACAAGGGCACCGCGACGTTCTCCGACATCGCCAACGCCGTGGCCAAGGAGTACGGCTTCTGGCTGGGCGACGCCTTCGCCTCCGGCGGCTCGATCGGCTACGACCACAAGGCGATGGGCATCACCGCGAGGGGCGCCTGGGAGTCGGTCAAGTACCACTTCCGCACGACCGGCGTCGACATCCAGAACACCGACTTCACCGTCGCCGGAATCGGCGACATGTCCGGTGACGTGTTCGGTAACGGCATGCTGCTCTCCCGGCACATCCGGCTGGTCGCCGCGTTCGACCACCGGCACATCTTCGTCGACCCCCGGCCCGACGTCGCGGTGAGCTACGCCGAGCGCGCCCGGCTGTTCGCGCTGCCCCGCAGCTCCTGGGAGGACTACGACGCCTCGCTCATCTCCTCCGGAGGCGGCGTCTGGCCCCGTACGGCCAAGTCGATCCCCGTCTCCGCGCAGACGCGCGCCGCGCTCGGCATCGACGCCGACGTGACGTCGCTCGCCCCGGGCGACCTGATCAGCGCCATCCTGCGGGCCCCGGTCGACCTGCTGTGGAACGGCGGTATCGGCACCTACGTCAGGGCGTCGAGCGAGTCCAACGCCGACGTCGGAGACAAGGCCAACGACGGCCTGCGGGTCACCGCCGGCGAGCTGCGCTGCAAGGTGATCGGCGAGGGCGGCAACCTGGGCTTCACCCAGCTCGCCCGGATAGAGTTCGCGCTCAACGGCGGCCTGGTCAACACCGACTTCATCGACAACTCCGCCGGGGTGGACACCTCCGACCACGAGGTCAACATCAAGATCCTGCTGGACCGGGCCGTCCGCGACGGGGAGCTCACCGACAAACAGCGCAACCAGCTCTTCCTCGACATGACCGACGAGGTGGCCGAGCTCGTCCTGCGCGACAACTACGACCAGAACGTGGTGCTGGCCGCCGCCCGCGCGCAGGCCCCTGACATGCTGCACGTCCACGCGCGCCAGCTGCGCAGGCTGGAGCGGGCCGGGCTGCTCAACCGGGAGCTGGAGTTCCTGCCGTCGGACAAGATGCTCGCCGAGCGGCGTCAGGCCAGGCTCGGGCTGACCGCGCCGGAGTTCTCGGTGCTGCTCGCCTACACCAAGCTGGTGACCGACGCCGAGATCCTCGCCTCCGACCTGCCCGACGACCCCTACCTCGCCTCCTGGCTGGTGTCCTACTTCCCCTCCGCGCTGCGCGACGCCGGGATCCGCACCTACATGGACACCCACCCGCTCCGCAGGGAGATCATCACCACCGGGGTGGTGAACGACCTGGTCAACTCCAGCGGGACCACCTTCCTGTTCCGCATCGGCGAGGAGAGCGGCGCGTCCACCCCCGACATCGCCCGCGCCTACCTGGTCACGCGCGAGGTCTTCGACATGCCCAACCTCTGGCGCCAGATCGAGGAGCTGGACAACAAGGTCGACACCCCCACCCAGATCGCGATGGAGCTGGAGGCCCGCAAGCTCGTCGAGCGGGGCACCCGCTGGCTGCTGGGCAACCGGCGCCCGCCGCTCGACCTCGCCTCCACCGTCGGCTTCTTCGCCAAGGGGATGAACGGTCTGCTGCCGCACCTGCCCAAGCTGCTGACCGGGGTCGACCTGTCCGCGTTCGAGGAGCGGCGCGACGGCTTCGTCTCCCGGGGCGTCCCGGACGAGCTGGCCGAGCGCGTCGCGGCGATGGTGCCCGCCTACTCCACGTTCGACCTGGTCGAGGTGGCCGCACGCACCGGCCGTCCCGTGCACGACGTCGCCGAGGTCTACTTCGACCTCGCCGACCGGCTCCAGCTCTCCAGGCTGCGCGAGCGCGTCGTCGCGCTGCCCAGGGACAGCCGCTGGAACTCCATGGCGCGGGCCGCGCTCCGTGACGACCTCTACGCCGCGCACGCCGCGCTCACCCACGGCGTCCTGACGCACAGCACCCCCGGACTGTCGCCGGAGGAGCGGCTGGCACGCTGGACCGAGGCGAACTCGGCGGCGGTCTCGCGGGCGCGGCAGACCCTGTCGGAGATCTGGGAGAGCGACAACTTCGACCTCGCGACCCTCTCGGTGGCACTGCGCGCGATCCGCACGCTGGTGGCCACCATCAACCTCCCGCGCGCCGACGCCTGACCCGCCCGCCGCCCGGCCGGGCCTCCTCACCGGGGGCCCGGTCACGCGGCGCGCCACACGGTCGCCCGGCCGGCTCCCTAACTCACGATGACCTTGGTGAGGCCGCCGAGATAGCCGATCACCTTGGCCGCGTGGCCGCTGTCCTTGGCCGGGACCGTGCTCACGTACAGCTGCGTCTCCACCGTGCGCAACTCCTTGAGGATGAACCGCTCCTTCGTCAGCTTCCTGGCCTCGGGCGGGATACGGGTGTCCGATCCGCACGGCGTGACCTTGATCGACCGTGTCGTCGTCCTGATGAGGGAGTAGAGGACGAGAGCGCCGCCGTCGGCGGTGCGCAGCGCGTGAACCGGGTAGTCGCTCGCCGCGAAGATCGAGTCGTAGCCCAGGCAGTTGTTCTTCTCCTCCGCGCGCCTCCTCGTGATCTCGTCGGCGAGCCCCGTGGTGTGCGGGCCCTCCTCGATCAGCCCCGTCGCGAACCCCCGCTCGCCCTCCTCCGCCGAGGTCGCGTGCAGCGGGGCCATCAGGCGCGGGCTGATCGCCACCGTCGCGTCCTCCTCGCCCAGCGCCGTCGCGTACCCCTCGGTGTCCGTGACGACCTCCGGGGGCCGGACGCCCTCGTCGAGCAGGGAGGTCGAGCTGACCCGCCAGTCCTCACCGCCCTGCCGCATCAGGGTGAGCACGGCGGTGCGCACCTCGCCCGAGGACTCCTCGCGGTCCACGAACGCGGCGAACCAGAGCGGACCCTGCTGGTTGCGCGGGACGAGCAGCCGGGGAGTGCCCCACGTGTAGTGGGGAAGGTCCTCGGCGGAGCCGCTGAAGGCCGCGATGGTGAGGGCTTCCTGCCCGTCGCGGGTCTGCTCCAGCATGAGCCTGCGGTCGGCGTCCAGGTGCGGCGTCGCCGCCCCCAGCACCCCGTCGGCGCCCACGACGCCCGCGAGAGCCCTCTTCGCCTCGGCGAGCGTGACCGGGGGCGGCGAGGGGGTGGCCGTGGGACGGGCGGTCGGCGTGACGGCGTCGGCCGAAGGGCTCCGCTCGGGCCGGCCGTCGCCGGAACCCGAGCACGCCGCGGTCGCGGTGATCAACGCCAGCGCGAGTGCGAGCACACCCTGCCGCCCGTTTTCGCGCACGTACACCTCCCGATACTCCCCGATGCGGGCCATGCTAGCCATGGTGGGGGAGCCTGCCGTACACGATGGGGTTCGGAGGTCGCGTACCCTTTACAGACGTGGCACTCATCGATCCGGCAGAACAGATCAACGAGCTTACCGGGACGCTGAACAGCATCCAGGATGTGCTCGACCTTGGCGCGATGCGCAAGCAGATCGAGGAGCTGGAGGATCAGGCCGCCGCCCCCGACCTGTGGAACGACCAGGAGCGCGCGCAGAAGGTCACCAGCAGGCTCTCCTATCTCCAGGGCGAGATCAACAGGATCGAGTCGCTGGAGCAGCGGCTGGACGACCTCTCCGTCCTGTACGAACTCGCCGCCGACGAGGGGGACGACGACACGCGGGAGGAGGCCGACCGCGAGCTGGAGTCCCTGCGGGGCGACATCGGCGCCCTGGAGGTCCGCACCCTCCTGTCCGGGGAGTACGACGCCCGCGAGGCGGTCGTCACGATCCAGTCACAGGCGGGCGGTGTGGACGCGGCCGACTGGGCCCAGATGCTCCAGCGGATGTACCTACGGTGGGCCGAGCGCAAGGGCTACCCGACCGACATCTACGAGACCTCCTACGCGGAGGAGGCGGGCATCAAGTCGACGACCTTCACCGTCAAGGCCCCCTACGCGTACGGCACGCTGCGCGGCGAGCACGGCACCCACCGGCTGGTCCGCATCAGCCCGTTCGACAACCAGGGGCGCAGGCAGACCTCGTTCGCGGGCGTCGACGTGGTGCCGGTCGTCGAGACGACCGACCACATCGACATCAACGAGGACGACCTGCGCGTCGACGTCTACCGCTCCTCGGGGCCCGGCGGCCAGGGCGTCAACACGACCGACTCCGCGGTCCGCCTCACCCACCTGCCCACGGGCATCGTGGTCTCCTGCCAGAACGAGCGCTCGCAGCTGCAGAACAAGGCGACCGCGATGGCGGTCCTGCAGGCCAAGCTGCTGGAGCGCAAGCGCCAGGAGGAGAAGGCGGCGCTGAACGAGATCCGGGGCGAGTCGACCACGTCGTGGGGCACCCAGATCCGTAACTACGTGCTCCACCCGTACCAGATCGTGAAGGACCTGCGGACGGGCGCCGAGGACGGCAACCCGGGCGGGGTGCTCGACGGCGACCTGGACGGCTTCATCGAGGCCGAGATCCGCTGGACCCGCCGCCAGGAGTCGGGCGCCGACGACTAGGACGTTCTTCTCCCGTCCCCGAGGGCCGGACACGGGCGGACACCCTCGGTCTTCGTCCCCGGGGGATGGACGAGCGGGAACGGCTGCTCGCCGGCATCCGGGGCCCTCGTCCCCGAAGGACGGACGCCCGCGGGAACTCCCGGTGAGCCGGGAGTCGGCAGGGAGACCGTGTTCCGGCCCCGGACAGGTCGGAGTCCTCGCTCACGGGCGCTTCTGAGCGCCCGTGAGGCGGTTCTCCCGCGCGAGCCGGGAAAAGGCCTCGGACGGGCGTGTCAGGCGCCGCTGAGGTGCTTCAAGGCCAGGGTGAGGAAGAAGAGCGCGATCAGCACCAGCGACAGGAGCGCGGGGGTCATGCCCCCGAAGGTGTGCTGGTGCATCCGCTCGCGGTACGCGCGGCAGCGGGGGCAGCGGCCTTCGGCCACGGGGTGGGCGCACCCCGCGCAGACCAGGTCTTCACAGCTCATGATGTCCTCCCTCGTCGAGGTCAGAACTACTTTATGCGGTCGTTACCGGGCGCCGAATCGTTTTGTTTCCGTTATGGGCTTTCCATGTCAGTCTTCCCCCTAGACTGGGCTCCGGCCAACCGGAACGTCGATCAAGAGCAAAGACCGGCGCCCCCCGGCCGGCGAGAGGCGGAAGTGGCCCTCTGCCACTCCTGCGACCGTCCTAACCCCTAGACTGGCATGCCGTGATGCGCCCGTGATCCATTTTGATAATGTCACCAAGGTCTACGCGAACCAGAACCGGCCCGCGCTGGACCACGTCAGCGTCGATGTCGACAAGGGCGAGTTCGTGTTCCTCGTCGGCCCCTCGGGGTCCGGGAAGTCGACCTTTCTCCGCCTGGTCCTGAAGGAGGAGCGCCCGAACTCGGGCGCGATCCACGTGGCCGGCAAGGACCTCGCCCGACTGTCCAACTTCAAGATTCCACACCTGCGCCGCCGGATCGGATGTGTCTTCCAGGACTTCCGGCTGCTCCCGAACAAGAACGTGTACGAGAACGTCGCGTTCGCCCTGGAGGTCATCGGCAAGCCCCGGCGTTTCATCCGTAAGGTGGTCCCGGAGGTCGTCGAGCTCGTCGGCCTTGAGGGCAAGGCACATCGGATGCCCGACGAGTTGTCCGGTGGCGAGCAGCAGCGGGTCGCGATGGCCCGCGCGTTCGTCAACCGGCCGATGATCCTGCTGGCCGACGAGCCGACCGGAAACATCGACCCCGCGACGAGCATCGGCATCATGAAGGTGCTCGACCGGATCAACCGGACCGGCACCACGGTCGTCATGGCCACGCACGACGCGGCCATCGTCGACTCCATGCGCAAGCGGGTGGTGGAACTGGAGGACGGCAAGATCGTCCGTGACCAGTCGCGAGGCGTGTACGGCCAGGCGTACTGACACCAGGACCGGATAGAGCGACAGGAAGAGCATGCGGGCAAACTTCATCTTCTCCGAGGTCTGGATCGGCCTCCGCCGCAACCTCACGATGACCATCGCGGTCATCGTGACCGTGGCGATCGGCATGGCGTTGCTGGGCGTCGGTCTGATGATCAACTCCCAGATCTCCAGCATGAAGGACTTCTGGGCGGACAAGGTCGAGGTCTCGGTCTTCCTGTGCAAGAAGGACGACCCCTTCCCGCAGTGCAAGGGCAGCGGTGGCGTGAACGCCCAGGAGCGGGCCGCGCTGAAGGGGGACATCGAGGCCATGCCCCAGGTCGAGAAGGTCGACGTGGAGGACGCGGCCCAGGCCTACAAGAACTTCCGGGCACAGAACGCCAACAACACCGTGCTGCTCTCCGCCATCCAGGTCGAGGACATGCCAGAGTCGCTGCGGGTCAAGCTCAAGGACCCCGACGCCTACGCGGCGGTGATCGAGGCGGTGAAGGGCGCACCCGGGGTCTCCAACGTGGTGAACCAGAGGGAGCTGCTGGAGAAGTTCTTCGGGTTGCTGGAGAAGCTCCGCTGGGCGGCCCTGGTGGTGGCCATCATCCTGGTCTTCGCGGCCACGCTGCTGATCGGCAACACCGTGCGGCTCTCGGCGTACAACCGCAGGCGTGAGACCGGCATCATGCGGCTGGTGGGGGCCTCCAACCTCTACATCCAGCTGCCCTTCGTGATGGAGGGCGTCATCGCCGGTCTGATCGGCGGTGTGATGGCCGCGATACTGCTGATCATCAGCAAGGTCTTCCTCTTCGACGGGGTGCAGCTCTACCTCTCTCCCAACAGCCAGCTGTCCTGGGAGACGGTCGCCTCGGTGATCAGTATCACCATGATCTTCGGCGTGCTCATCTGTGTTCTGGCGTCCTTCGTCACGCTCCGCCGCTACCTGCGGGTGTGACGCTCCCGTGTCCTCGTACGCCCCGCGGGCGTGGCGCGTCCGTACGTCGCTCCGGGCCTCGCCCGCGCTCGCGGGCGCGGCCCGACACCCCGGTCACCGGTAGGCTCCAGACATGCCACGTGAGACCGGGCGGAAGGTAATCGCTCAGAACAAGCGTGCCTGGCACGACTACCACATCGAGGACACCTACGAGGCCGGCCTCGTGCTCCAGGGCACGGAGGTCAAGTCGCTGCGGCTCGGCCGTGCCTCCCTCCTCGACGGGTACGCCGTCATCAAGGACGGCGAGGCCTGGCTGATCAACGTCCACATTCCCGAATACACCATGGGGACCTGGACCAACCACGCCGCGCGCCGAACCCGCAAGCTTCTGCTCCACCGCAAGGAGATCGACAAGCTGGTCTCCAAAACCAAGGAGGGCGGGCTCACCCTGGTGCCGCTCGCCATCTACTTCAAGGACGGCAGGGCCAAGATAGAGATCGGCCTCGCCAAGGGAAAGAAAGACTGGGACAAGCGGCAGACGCTGGCCGAGAACCAGGCCAAGCGGGAGATGGCGCGCGCGCTCAGGCACAGGAACAGGTGATCGTGAGGGGCAAGGCCCGGCGAGCCACCGCCGCGGCGCTCGCGCTGGCGGTGACGACTCCCATGTTGTCCGCGTGCCTAGAGGAGCCCTCGGCTCACGAGGCGGTGCGCGACTTCCTGATCGGCTGGCAGACGGGCGACTACGCCGCCGCGGCCAGGCGCACGGACGGCGACGAGAAGGTGGTGAGCCGGGCGCTGGAGGACGCCAAGCTCCAGCTCGACGCGGCCTCGTTCCGTTTCGACGTTACGAGCATGCGGCGCGCGGCGGACGAGGTCGAGGCCGACTTCGACGCCGAGGTCGACCTGGGGGAGAACAACCCCCTGTGGGAGTACGAGGGCGTGCTGCCGCTCCACCTGGTCGACGGCCGATGGAAGGTGCGCTGGTCGCCCAGTGTCCTGCACCCCCAGCTGCGCGAGGGTGAGCGGTTCGCCGTGAAGGTCACCCCCGAGGGGCGTCAGCCGATCCTCGACCGCAACGGTGACCCGCTGCAGGAGAAGGCCGTCCTGCACGTGGCGAGCGTGGTCCCGGCCACCCTGAAGAGCGGCCAGGCGGACGAGCTCTGCGAGAAGCTCTCCAAGATCACAGGTTTCCCCCAGGACCGCCTGCTGAGCCGGATCCGCTCCGCGCCGCCCAACCTCCAGGTCCCCCTGGTCACCTTCGGTCGTACGAAGTTCGGGCAGTTGCGCGCGCAGCTGGAGGCGATCCCCGGGATCACCCTCTCCGCGCAGGAGCAGGCGGTCGCCCCCGCCTCGCCCACCCAGATCGTCGGCACCGTCACCGCGGTCACCCCGGAGAGCGAGCAGCAGCTCGGCGGCCCGCAGCGGGCCGGGGACACGGTCGGCAGGGCCGGTCTGCAGAAGGCGTACCAGGAGCATCTGACCGGTTCGACCGACACACGTGTGATCATCGTCGATCTCAAGACGCTCAAGGTGACCGAGCTCAAGAAGTGGCGGCCCGACCGCTCCACCTCGCCCGTGCAGACCACGCTCGACCGTTCCCACCAGAAGGCGGCCGACAGCGCGCTGCTCGGCGGTGGGGCTCCCGGCATGCTGGTCGCGGTCCAGGCCTCGACCGGCGACATCCTGGCGGTGTCCAGCACCGAGCAGTACGACCAGGAGAGGCACGCCCTCGCGGGGAGGTTCCCCGCGGGGACCGCCTTCTCGATCATGACCGTCGGGGGCATGCTCAAGGCGAAGATCGACCCCAGGCAGAAGATGGCCTGTCCGGCCGACAGGTCCGTCGGGGGGGCCGCGTTCCACCAGGAGGGTGCGCCCGCGGGGAGCTCGCCGAGCATCCAGGCCAACTTCGCCACCGGCTGCGTGACCGCGCTCGCCGCGCTGGCCCGCAGGATCGACGGCGCGGAGCTGGCGGCCGACGCCGCGAAGTTCGGCATCGGGGCGCCGTGGACGCTCCCGCTGAGGTCGTTCAGCGGCTCCATGAAACCGCTGAAGAACGACGCGGCCACGGCCAAGGCGATCGCCGGGCAGAACGTCCTGGTCAGCCCGCTGTCCATGGCGCTGGTCGCGGGAGCCGTCTCCTCGGGCACCTGGCGCCCGCCGGTCCTGGTCACCGAGCCCGAGGTCGCCGACTCCACACCCGACGCCAAGCCGTCCAAGGCGCCGGACCCGGTCAAGCTGGACGACAAGACGGTCGAGACCCTCCGCACCTTCATGCGCAGTGGAGTGACGGTGGGCTCCGCGCGTGCCGCGGCGGCACCCGGCGACCCCGTCCACGGCATCACCGCCGTCGCCTCGCAGAAACGCAAGCCGCTCGCCTGGTTCGTGGGGTGGCAGGGGGACGTCGCCGTCGCCGTGCTGACGCAGAGCTCGGACGCCACGGCCGGTGCGGCCGTCGCGGGGAGGTTCTTCCAGGGGCTTCACGCGGGGTTGTGACGTTCCGCACTGATTTTTTCACCCTGAGCAACCATTGGGTGTCTTGTTGGCGTCCTTCTAAGTGACCGGGCCCGCTCGGGGGGTTGCGGACCCGGTCGCAGTGATGGGACAGGGCTTCATCTCGGGGGAAGCCCTGCCGTCAGAACCGGCTCGACCCTGCCGGTCGACCCCGGGGACGCTCGCGATTCGCGGGTGTCCCCGGGGTTTCGGCGTTCGGGGCTCCTGACGCCGCGCGGGAATTCGATTCGCGTCGGCCGTGTTGTAGGAGGTATCTTCGGATGGCTCGACCCCTCGGGGTCGCGTTGAAAACTCAACAGGGGGTGACTGGTTTCGACTTTGGCTTTTCAAGCCAGGTGAAGCGGGTCGAGGACTGCGGACATAACCTCGTTAACACTGTGACCGCGACCAACAAGTGCCAATAAGACGCACTCCGAAGTCAGCCAGGGCAACCTGGCACTCGCCGCCTAAGCAGCGAGTGACTTCTGCCGGCCCGGGAGCGCCTCCGGCCCGGATCCGGCATCGCTAGGAGGCTCAACCGATCGACCCGGCCACGGGGAAGATCGGGAAATCTTACAGTGGCTGAGCCCGTCGGCAACTTGCCTGCGTGATTGCCGGGGCTGAGAAAAGCACAGCAGGCTGCACCCGGAGAAGCCCTGTCCTGGAGTTGAAGGACGCGGGTTCGATTCCCGCCACCTCCACCCCCGTTCCGCGCCGACCGCGCGGAACAGATCGCCGAAGGGCGGTCGAGTCGGCCCAGTGCCGCCTCGGCCGCCCTTCGTCTTTTCCTGGCCACAGCATCTTTTCCTGGCCGCAGCGGGGTCGCTCTTCGGAAGCCTTCGTCGCCGGGTGAACTCGCCTTCCGGTGGTGATGCCGTCCCGTGGCTCTCGCGGCTAGATGGTGAGCGCGGACTCGATGCGCCTGAGGTGGTGCCTGGCCAGGGCGAGGTTGGAGCGGTCGCGGTCGAGCACCAGGTAGAGGAAGGTGTGGCCGCCGCTGTCGGACAGGAGCCTGATGATGTGATACTGCCTGGCCAGCGTGATGAGGATGTCCTCGACGGAGTCGTTGATGTTCAGCGCGGCCATGGTCCGCACCTTGGCCCGGACGACCTCGGTGTTGCCCGCGGCGGCCACCTCCAGATCGAGGTCGCGGCCTCCACCGATCGTGCCGAGAGACATGCCGCTTTCGTAGTCGACCAGCGCCGCGCCGACCGCGCCGTCGATCGCCATGGTCTCCTTGAGGGCGGTTTCGATGTTCATGATCTTCTTTCCCGGGCGAGCGACCGCACCCCGGCGCCTCGCCGAGGAGGGGACTTATCGGACATACAGATGGGGCAGTTTGTGGCTGTCGATACGTAAAGTACACTTAACTACTACCGTTAGTGAAGTGCAATATGGTCTAGTAGCGGATGAACAGCTCATTAGGGGAGATATCCGGAGTTCGTGGCCGGGGGCATGACCTGTCCCGTCCCATGGAGTCAGGGGTGTCGTGCCGCGTCCGGGCGTCTCCCGGCTCGTCCGGAGTGCGCGGGCGCCGGGATCGCGTCGTCTCCCGTCCGAGCGCCCGTGAAAGAGCCGAGGGAGACATCCGGTGGTGAAGACCGGCCCACATTCCGTTCGTGAACGACTCACCCTCAGCGAGCAGAACCAGAGGTGACCCTGTGCCGTCGTCGGCCGCTATCCAGCCGATGCCGTCTCGTGGAGCGGCCGGCCGCTCCCCTTCCCTGAACAGGATGACGGCGTGACCGCCGGGGAGCCGGAGGTCCTGGGCGAGATCGGGAGATGCCTGCAGCGGCTCTCCCGCGAGAGGTTCTCCGGCGTGCTCCGCGTCGAAGGAGGCCCGGGAGGAGCGCTGTGGGTGCGGGACGGCCTCGTGGTGGCCGCCACGACCCCGGCGGCCCCCGGCCCCGAATCGTTGCTGCTGCGCTCGGGCAGGGTGTCGGAGAAGGACTGGACCGACGCGTACACGACCGGCGCCCCCTCCGACCGGCTCGCCGCCGAACTCGCCGAGCGCGGCGTCATCGGCGAGGCGGGTCTGGAGGCGGTGTGTCTGGCCGCGCTCTTCGACGCGGTGTTCGCCATGGTCCTGTACGGCGTCGAGTCATGCGCCGCCGAACCGGTGGGACCCGGCGACCGCCAGCCGCTGCTGCCCGTCCTGCCGGGGATCGGGCACGAACGGCTGGCACGGGAGACCGCGCGCCGCACGGGGTACGTGGAGACCTGGCGACGGCTGGGCCTGTCCATGCGCGTCAGGCCCGTGCCCCCGGCCGTCTCCGTTCCCACGCTGCTCGGCGCGGACCGGATCCGCCGTGCCGTCCTGGAACGGGCGAACGGGCGCCGGACGCCGCGGGACATCGCCTTCGTCCTGGGCAAGGGCCTGTTCGCGGTGATGAGTGAGATCGCGAGGATGGTCGAGGAGGGGGTGCTCGACCTCGGCGGTTCCCCGGCGGGGGAGGTGACGCCCGCTCCCGAGCCCGCGGCGGAGGACCCGGACGAGAGTCCGGCCTCCCGGCTGCCGCGCCGCCATCCGGGCAACAGCAAGATCAATGAGATGCTGGCCGCCGCCGGGGGAGGACCGATCCCCTCCCGGCCACTCCTCGCCCTCCGGTCCCTGCCGCTGCCCTCGTCTCCGCCCTCCCGGGAATCGGAGGGTGATTGATTTTCTCCCCACGGTTGAAGTCAGGGGATTCCAACCCTCACGGGTCGGGTTTCCTGCTTCGTCGCCGGTTGCCCGCCAGGAGGAAAACTCTCCCCATTGAGGTCTTACACCAGCCCCACAGGCGTTTTTCCTCTCCGCCTGCCCGGCGGCGAGGGTGGTGCGGGTCATATGTGCGGCGGCTTGGTTATCGCCACCGCACGCACATGCCGACAACCCGTGCGGTGTCTTGCCGCGTTTTCTTCCCACGCCTAAAGGCGGGGTTCTCCACGCTGAAAGGAACACGATGACCAGGCAAGCGGTGCTCGCCGAGCTGAAGATCCTGCGCGATCAGGTGGCCGGCGTGATGGAGACGGCCGTCGCGTCCGTGGACGGGCTGCTCGTCGCGGCCGACAGCGAGGGGCCGAGGCCGGAGGTGCTGGCGGCACTGGCCGCCGCCACGCTCGGCCTGGGCAAGCGGACGGGCTACGAGGTGGGCATGGGGGAGCTTCGTGAGGTGGTGACCCGCTGTCGCAGCGGGTACATCGTCGTCTACGCCGTGCGTCAGGAGGCGCTGCTCGTCGTGCTCGCCGACGAGGGGTTGGACGTCTCCCGGTTGCACGTGGAGTCCCGGCCCACGGTCGAGCGGCTGGGCGCGCTCCTCGTCGCCACCTGACCGGAACTCCACCCGCGACCGGGACTCCACCCGCGACCGGGATCCCGCTCACTGCCGGAGCCGTACCCGCGACCGGGGTCCCGTCGGCGAGCGAAGTCGTACCCGCGACCGGGGGCCGGTCGTTCAGGACACGTCGACCCAGTCGAGGGTGCGCTCGACCGCCTTCTTCCAGTGCGCGTAGCCGTCGGCCCGCTGCTCGTCCGACCACTGGGGCTCCCAGCGGCGGCCCTCCTGCCAGTTCTGCTTGAGTTCGTCGGTCGACTTCCAGAAGCCGACGGCGAGCCCCGCCGCGTACGCGGCACCGAGGGCGGTCGTCTCCGCCACTACGGGCCGGGAGACGGGCACGCCGAGTATGTCGGCCTGAATCTGCATACACAGGTCGTTGGCGGTGACGCCGCCGTCGACGCGCAGGACGTCGAGGGCGACGCCCGAGTCCTGTCGCATCGCCTCGACCACGTCGCGGCTCTGGTAGCAGATGGACTCCAGGGTGGCCCGCGCGAGGTGGGCGTTGTTGTTGAAGCGCGACAGGCCGACGATGGCGCCCCGGGCGTCGGATCGCCAGTACGGGGCGAAGAGGCCGGAGAAGGCGGGGACGAAGTAGACGCCGCCGTTGTCCTCGACCTGCCGGGCGAGCGCCTCGCTCTGCGACGCCCCCGAGATGATGCCGAGCTGGTCGCGCAGCCACTGCACGGCGGAGCCGGTCACCGCGATGGAACCCTCGAGCGCGTACACCGGAGGCTCCTCGCCGAAGCGGTAGCAGACGGTGGTGAGCAGGCCGTTCTGGGATCGCACCAGCTCGGTGCCGGTGTTGAGCAGCAGGAAGTTGCCGGTCCCGTAGGTGTTCTTGGCCTCGCCGACGCCGAAGCAGACCTGGCCGACGGTGGCGGCCTGCTGGTCGCCGAGGTCGCCGGAGAGCGGGACCTCGCCTCCCAGCGGGCCTCTCGCCAGGGTGGTGCCGTACAGGCCGGGGTGGGAGGAGGGGGCGATGGCCGGCAGCATCTGGCGGGGGATGCCGAAGAACGACAGCAACTCGTCGTCCCAGTCGAGGGTCTCCAGGTCCATCAGCATCGTGCGGCTGGCGTTCGTCGGGTCGGTGACGTGCACGCCGCCGTCGGGGCCGCCGGTCAGGTTCCACAGCAGCCACGAGTCGGTGTTGCCGAAGATCGCGTCTCCGGCCTCGGCCGCCTCGCGCACTCCCTGGACGTTCTCCAGGATCCACTGGATCTTTCCGCCGGAGAAGTACGTCGCCGGGGGCAGGCCTGCCTTGTGGCGGATGACGTCGCCCCTGCCGTCGCGGTCCAGGGCTGAGGCGATCCGGTCGGTACGGGTGTCCTGCCAGACGATCGCGTTGTGGTACGGGCGCCCGGTTCTGCGATTCCAGACCACCGCGGTCTCGCGCTGGTTGGTGACACCGAGCGCGGCGAGGTCGGAGGCGGAGAGTCCCGCCCTGTTCATCGCGGTCTCGATCACCGCCCTGGTGCGCTCCCAGATCTCCGTGGGGTTGTGCTCGACCCACCCGGCTTGTGGCAGGATCTGCTCGTGTTCGAGCTGGTGGCGGCCTATCTCGTTACCGCCGTGATCGAAGATCATGAAGCGGGTGCTCGTCGTTCCCTGGTCGATGGCTCCGACGAAGTCGGGCATGGATGGTGCCTCCTCTGTGAGACTCTCCGGGAGATCTGCCGCTCTCCCCGTAACGGTTCTCGGCCGTGGTTGTCGTTCCGCTCCCGTTCAGGCGGTGTCGGCTTTCTCGTCGGACGGCATCCGTCCCACCTCGGGCTCGGCCTCCTCGGGAGGAAGGAACCTGGAGATCAGGACCTGGTACAGGAACGCCCCGATCAGTCCTCCGATCACCGGCGCCACGATCGGCACCCAGAAGTAGAGTTGGCCGTATTGATCCTGCCAGGCGGTCTCATACCCGGTGAGGTATGAGGCAAGCCGGGGCCCGAAGTCGCGGGCGGGGTTGATGGCGTACCCCGCGTTGGTGCCCCAGGCCATGCCGATGGCCACGACGATCAGGCCGATCACGAAGGGGGCGAGGTTGGCCATCGGCGCCGAGTTGCGCGCGTCGGAGACGGCGAGGATGAGCAGGAGCAGGATCGCGGTGCCGATGACCTGGTCGCGGAAGGCGCCCCAGGTGCCGATGGGCAGGGTCCCGTTGCCCGGCAGGGTCGAGAAGACGCCCTGGGTCTTGATCGTGAGCCCGGGGTCGGCCTTCTGCAGCACCTCGCTGTAGTTGAAGCGGACGATGAGCGCCGCCACGAACGCCCCCGCGGTCTGCGCCAGGGCGTAGGGCAGGACCTTGCGCCAGGAGAAACCCTTGAAGGCGGCGAGGGCGACGGTGACGGCCGGGTTGAGGTGGGCTCCGCTGGTGCGTGCCGCGACGTAGACGCCCAGGGTCACCCCGAGTCCCCACGCCCACGCGATGCTGTCGTGGTCGCCGATCTCGGCCGCCGCGACCTGGGCCACCACCCCCACCCCGAACAGGATAAGGATCATGGTGCCCACGAACTCGGCTGCCATCTCACCAAGAAGATCCCGGTTTTTCCGGCGTTCTGCCATATCTCCCCCTCACGGCGCCGCTCCGGATGCTCGGACGGTAGGCACGAATTCCAGGGCAGTCAACGATTTCCTGACGAGATTGTTGACTTTTGGTCAACAATCTAAGTAATTGGCAACGTCACCGAAACATGCCCCTATGCCTCTACTTGCGATGTATCCATCGGGTAAGAATCCCGTCACCTTCCGGGACCCCACGTGAGAATGCCCTCGTTTTTCCCGGGCTGCACCGTGCTCCAAGGTGCCGCCAAGGGCCGCTCAGGCGGGAACCTTTGCCGGGTACGGAGGTCAACTCGCAGGTCAGAGGGGGATGAGAAGCGTATCTTCATGCGCTTGGAGGAATTCGATGGGCCGTCTCAAAATGTGCAGGGCCGGTGTGGCCGTCGTCGCGACGGGAGCCGTGCTGGCCGGATGCGGATCGACGGGGTCGGATGAGAACGACGAACAGAAGGCCAGGGTGGCGGCGGCGGCGAAGGCGTCGGCCGCCGCGGCCTCGCAGGCCAACCTCCTCAAGGCCAAGACGGAGGCCGCCGCCAAGGTCAAGGCCAACGAGCTCGGGCAGGTGCCCGTCCTCATGTATCACCGGATCGTCGACAAACCCTCCACCCAGGACGACCGCACACCCAAGCAGTTCCGCACCGAGCTGGAGCGGCTCGCCAAGGAGGACTACGTCGCGATCACCGCGGCCGAGTTCGTCACCGGGCGCATCGACATCCCGGCGGGCAAGCACCCCGTCGTCCTCACCTTCGACGACTCCTCGCCCTCGCAGTTCGATCTGGACGGGATGGGCCTGCCCAAGCCGAACACCGCCGTCGCGATCCTCCAGGAGGTCGCCAAGGCACGCCCGGGCTTCCGCGGGGTTGGAACGTTCTATGTGACGCGCGACATGTTCGGCAAGGCGACGCCCGAGGAGGGGGCGCAGATGCTCCTCTGGCTCGCCGAGAAGGGCTTCGACATCGGCAACCACACCCGCGACCATCTCAGCCTGGGTGGCAAGCCGAAGAAGGCGGTGAACGCGGAGGTGGCGTCGGGCCACCGGCTCATCACCGACCTGATCAAGGTGCCGCCGGTCACGCTCGCCCTGCCGTACGGCAACCAGCCCGACGGCAAGGAGTGGGGACGCAAGGGCTCCTCGGGCGACGTCTCCTACGACTACGGCGGCGTCTTCCTCGCCGGTTACACCCCGGCGATGTCACCGTTCAACAAGAAGTTCGACCCGCTCGGCATCCCGCGCATCCGCTCGATGGACAAGAAGGGCGACTGCGCGAAGTTCTGCTCCGTGGCCTGGCTCGACTGGCTGAAGGCGAACGCCGACGAGCGCTACACCTCCGACGGCGACGTGAAGACGGTCGCCTTCCCCAAGTTCAAGGCCCCCTTCGTGGCCAAGTCCTTCACCGACCGTGTCCTGCCCTACTGACCCGGACCGGCCTGCCCGTCCCGGACCGGCCTGCCCGGAAACGGCCAGAGTCAGCCCGGACTGACCTGAATCATCCCGAACCGACCTGAACCGGCCGAGGATCGGGCTGCCGATCCTCGGCCAGGCGGTCGACGTGTCTCCGAGGTGTCCCCGTCGTGCCCCCGAGGTGGCCGAGCAGGATCCGGGCGTGTCCCGCGGTTTGCCGCGGGGCACCGGGATCAGCCGGGGAGTTCTTCGAGGGGAACCGCCACGGTGGTCGTCGAACCGTTGGGGCGCAGGGTCTCCACCTTCGCGTCGTCGCCGGGCTTGAGCTGCGCGAGGACCGTCGCCAGCTCCTGGGTCGACGGGGTGGGGGTGCCGTTGACCGAGACGATCAGGTCTCCGGCCTTGAGTCCGGCCCTCTCCGCGCCGCTGTTCCTCTGTACCCGCACGACGCTGACGCCGGCGGGCTGTCCGTTCATGTCGATCACGGTCTGTACGACGACGCCGAGCGCGGCCCTGCGGGTGTTGGTGACCTTGCCGTCCCTGATGATCTGCGTGGCGACGTCCTTGGCGGTGTTGGCCGGGATCGCGAAGCCGATGCCGGGGGCCTGGGCGTTGCCGAGTTCGGGGTTGACGGCGGTCAGGGTCGGCACGCCGACGACCTCGCCCCTGAGGTTGACCAGGGCGCCGCCGCTGTTGCCCGGGTTGATGGGAGCGGATGTCTGGATGGCCCCGGTGATCGTCGCGCCCGGCGAGCCCTCGCCCCCGGGTTCGGTGATCGTGCGGCCCAGCGCCGAGACGATCCCGTCGGTGACGCTGCCCGACAGGCCCAGCGGGTTGCCCATCGCCATCACGATCTCACCGACGCGCAGCCTGGAGGAGTCACCGAAGACGGCGGGCCTCAGCCCGGTCGGGTCCTCCACCTTGATCACGGCCAGGTCGCCCAGCTCGAAGGAGTCGACCAGCCTCGCCGTGCGCGGGGCGCCACCGCTGGCGAGCGTGACCTCGAAGCGCCTGGCGTTCCCGACCACGTGGGCGTTGGTGATGATGTGCCCGGCGTCGTCGTAGACGACCCCCGAGCCGAGGCCGTTGTCGGTGGTGATCTGCACGATGGACGGCAGTACCTTGGCGATCGTCCGCTCGTACGCGGCCTCCAGGGCGTCCGGAACGTACGTGGGCTCGGGAGAGCCCGGCGGGGATGCCTCGGCGGAGGTGCTCGCCGGCGCGCTCTGTGTGGGAGCGCCGGGTGAGCCGACCGTCCGGGATGTTCGCAGTTCCGGGCTCTGACCGCAGCCCGCGAGTGTAACGGCGGCGGCCAGTAGCGCGACGCCTGTCTTTGATCCCCCCATGCAAGGGTATTTGCCCAGCTCAGGGAGGAAGATACGCCTTGTGAGGGTTGTCGCGGCTAAGCTCGCCCGATCGTGGGCGCGTCGACCCCTCGCGCACCCCATGCCGGGACCAGCGGAGTGACATTCTGTTCATGGAGCGGAAAAGGCGGTCACCTGGGCGGATGTGCCTCCCGTGGCCGAAGCGTAATAAACGACGATGCGTCGAATCTTTCCGAGGTGACATAACCTGGCGCGTATGGCGGACGTCGGCGGCAATTCCTCCGGGCGCTCTCATGAGAGATACATCCCCTCATACGAGGCGCCCACGGCTCCCATACCCGCCATACCCGCCGAAGACGGCTCGATCATCAGCCCCCGGGTGCCCCGGAGGTTTCCCATCGGCGACGGCGAGGAGACCGTTCTGGTCTCCGGGTCTCCTGGATCGTTCCCTCGTCCTCAATCCTCGCCGGGCACGGCGTCGGGCGACGGGCGGGACGAGCCGCAGGAGGACGCCGACCAGGTGCGCGAGTCAGGCGGTCTCGGGACGATCCCGGTCAGGCAGGTAGGCGGCTCCGCGGGGCTCTGGCGCCCTGATCGGAGCGGTATGCCCGGCCGGCCAGGTGGAGGGGCTCTGGCGGGCGCGGCCGGGGGGCAGCGCGCGGGGCAGGGCGACCGGCGCGGCAGCGGGCAGGACGGTGGACAGAGCGACGGGCAGAGCACGGCGGCCGGGTGGCCCGGCGCGGCGCGGCGGCCCGGCGTGTTCGCGGAGTCCGGCGCGCAGGACCGGCCGGAGGCGCAGAGCGGGTCACAGGCGCGGGGTGGGACGAAGAGGCCCGGCGGCCTGCTGATGCGGATCGGCGACATCCCGATCCGGTTGGCCTACAGCCTGGGTGCCGCCGTCCTCACCGGTGTCATCGTGGCCCTGATCTTCGTCCTGTTCTCCGGTGACCAGCCCAAGGACCCGGCGGGGGTCGGCAGGGCCGTGATGCCCGCCGCGAAGCCCTCGCCGACCGTCTCGCCGATCACACTGCCGGCCCTGCCGGGCGCGACCGCCCTGCGGGTCCTGCCGGGCACGCCGAGTACGGTGCTGGGCGCGGTGACCGACACGAGGTCCGCGCTCACCTACGCCAGCCTGGGGGCGCCGTGGGAGAGCAAGGCCGTGCCGTCTTTCTCGGCCGGTCAGCAGGTCGGCGTGACCCGTCTGCCACGCACGGTCATCGCCTCGGGGCCCCTGCCCGGCGCCACCCCGGCCAAGGCGCTCAAGAGCGACGCCGACTACCGCAGGGCGGCGCTGAACGCGGTGAGGTGGACGATCCGCAGCCACCACCCCGCGGGGAGCAAGGTCGACTGGACCGCCTCGCAGCGGCCCGCCGGAGGCAAGGGATGGCTGCTCGCCTACAAGGTCACCTATGAGGTCAACGGCAAGAAGCGCACCTCGCAGGCGGCGCTCGCCGTGATCGACGTCGGCCGTCGCAAGCCCTCGATGCTCTTCGTGACCGTGCCCGACGGGCGCAAGCGGCTCTGGGCCGACATCGCTCCGCTGATGGCGAGCGTCCGCGCCCTCTGACACTCTTCTGCGTCCGTCCCCGGCTCACGGGGGAGACCGACGGGCGGGCACAGTACGGGCGCCGTCCGCCCGGCTCGCGGGGAGTCGGAGGTCGAGGGCCTTGGCGGGCGAGATTTTCGCCGATTGTCCACGGCGCGAGATCGCGTGCCCGGAAGATGATCTCGTGCGTTGTGATGGAAGTACCTTCTAGAATATGGTTCTGTCATTGAACCCTGTCTGGAGGCTGTCATGGCGATCGGATTGAGCGAGGAGCACGAGGCGCTCCGGGAGTCGGTGACCAGGTGGGCGGAGCGCAACATCCCGTCCGAGACCGTGCGCGCCGCCGTCGCGGCGGAGGGTGAGGAACGCCCCGGTTTCTGGGCAGGACTGGCCGACCAGGGCCTGCTCGGCCTGCACATCCCAGAGGAGCACGGCGGCAGTGGCTACGGCCTGCTGGAGACCGCCGTCGCCGTCGAGGCCCTCGGCGAGCGCGTCGCCCCCGGCCCGTACGTTCCCACGGTGCTCGCCGGCGCCGTGATCCTCGCCTCCGACGGCAAGGCCCAGGCCGAGCTCCTGCCCGGTCTCGCCGACGGCACGCTGACCGGTGCGGTCGCGCTGGGCGCCTCCATCACCGGCACTCGCGCGAAGGACGGCACCCTCACGATCGCCGGCGTCGCCGAGCCGGTCCTGGGCGGCGCGTCGGCCGACGTCCTGGTGCTCCCGGTGAGCACCGACCGCGGCGAGGAGTGGGTCGCGGTGGACGCCTCCGCGGCGACCGTCACCCCGGTCAGGTCGCTCGACCTCACCCGGGGGGTGGCCAAGGTCGAGCTGGACGCGGTCACCGTACCGTCGGGGCGGGTCCTCGACCGGCTGCGGGGCTCGCAGGTCCTCGATCTGGCCGCGATCCTGTTCGGCGCGGAGGCCGCGGGCGTCGCGTCGTGGTGCGTGACCGCCGCCGCCGAGTACGCCAAGGTGCGCGTGCAGTTCGGCCGCCCGATCGGGCAGTTCCAGGGGGTCAAGCACAAGGCCTCCCGGATGCTCGTCGCTCTGGAGCAGGCCCGTGCGACCGTGTGGGACGCCGTCCGCGCCGTCGAGGTGACGGGCGGCACCGAGGTGTCGGCCGACGAACGGGCGTACGCCGCCGCGATCGCCGGTGTGGTCGCCCCCGACGCGGCCGTGCTCTGCGCCAAGGACGCCATCCAGATCTTCGGCGGCATCGGTTACACCTACGAGCACGACGCCCACCTGTACTACCGGCGCGCGCTCACCCTGCGCGCCCTGCTCGGCTCCTCGGGGGAGTGGGCGGAGAAGGTCGCGGAGCTGGCACTGAACGGCGTGAGCCGGGAGCTGGAGATCGAGCTGCCCGACGAGGCCGCCGAGCTGCGCGAGAGCATCCGGACCGAGATCGCCGGGATCGCCGCGCTGGAGGGCCAGGAGCAGAAGCGGGCGCTGGCGAGCGCCGGATACGTCATGCCGCACCTGGCCAGGCCCTGGGGGCGCGACGCCAAGCCGCTGGAGCAGGTCCTCATCTTCCAGGAACTCAAGGCCGCGAAGGTCAGACTGCCCCAGATGATCATCGGTGCCTGGGTGGTGCCCTCGATCGTCACGTACGGCACCCCCGAGCAGCAGGAGCGCTTCCTGCCGCCCACGCTGAGCGGCGAGATGATCTGGTGCCAGCTCTTCTCCGAGCCCGGTGCGGGCTCCGACCTGGCGAACGTGCAGATGAAGGCCGAGAAGGTCGAGGGAGGCTGGCGGCTCAACGGCCAGAAGATCTGGACCTCGGTGGCGCACTTCGCCGAGTGGGGCATCTGCATCGCCCGCAACTCCTCCGAGGGTTCCAAGCACGAGGGCATCACCTACTTCCTGGTCGACATGAAGGGGGCCGGCGTCACGGTCAGGCCGCTCACCGAGATGACGGGGGAGAACCTGTTCAACGAGGTCTTCCTCGACGACGTGTTCGTCCCTGACGAGCTCGTCGTCGGCGAGGTCGGCCAGGGCTGGAAGGTCGCGAGGAACACGCTGTCCAACGAGCGGGTCTCGCTCTCCTCCGGTTCCGGCGGCACCGGATCGTCCGTCCCCGACCTGCTCGGCCTGACCGGGCGCCTCGGCAGGGGGCTGACCCCCGCCGAGCGTCAGGAACTGGCCCGGGTGGTCTGCGAGGGCCACTCGATCGCCGCGCTCGGACTGCGGGTGACCCTGAAGCAGCTGACCGGCCAGGAGCCCGGCGCCGACGCCTCGGTCCGCAAGTTCCTGTCCACCTCGCACGCCCAGCACGTCTCGGAGTGCGCGGTCTCGTTGCTCGGTTCCTCGGCCGTCATCGCCGCCGACATGAAGCTCGGCGACGCGGGCTACTGGAACCGCGCGGTGCTCTCCACCCGGGCCATGACGATCTACGGCGGTACCACGGAGGTGCAGCTCAACATCATCGCCGAACGCATGCTCGGCCTGCCCCGCGACCCCGAGCCGGGAAAGTGAGCTGAGGGGGTGCGTTCTCGCCCGCCCGTGATCCTGCGGGCGGGCACCGCAGGTCAAGACTGGTTATTTCAGTACAGGTCGGGTTTGACCCCTTCGGTTAGGCTTCGCGCATGTCAATGCGGTTCCGGCCAGGTGTGGTCGTCCGGAGCGCCGTGGCCGGCGCGATCCCGCTGCGCTGGTTCGGCGCCGTGATCCGCCGGGTCTATCCCCGGCTGGACGCCGAACTGGCCCGTGCCGAGGAGTTCGTGCCACGCGGCGGTACCGCCGTCGACGTGGGCGTCTGGTACGGGCCGTGGACCGCGAGGCTTCGGCGGCTCGGCTGCGACGTCGTCTCGATCGAGGCGAACCCCCGCCTGGCCGCCCTGCTCGGGCGGACCTTTCCCGACGTCCGGGTGATCGCGGCGGGTGCCTCGGACAGCTCGGGCACGGCGCGGCTGTGGATACCAGGCGGCGGGCGGGGAGCGGAGGCCACGGCCTCGCTCGTCCACGGCGAGGGGGAGGGGGCGCCGGTGGACATCCCGACCGTCACCATCGACGAGCTGGACCTGAAGGACGTCCGGTTCATCAAGGTCGATGTGGAGGGCCACGAACTCGCCGCGCTGCGCGGCGCCGCGCGGACCGTCCACCGGGACCGGCCCGTCCTGCTGGTCGAGCTGGAGACCAGACACCAGGACATCGGCCTGGTCGTCGACCAGCTCGCGGAGTGGGGCTACACCGGCTCCGTCCTCACCGGCGGCACCTGGGTTCCGCTGGACGGCTTCGACCTGGCCGCCCACCAGGCGGCGGCGGTCGGCGAGGTGGAGCGAAGCTTCATCTCCCGTCTCGTCAGGCCCGGCGGCGAGTACGTGAACATGGTGCTGTTCCGTCCCCTCGTCCCGTAGTGCGCGCCCCTCGCGCCCCCCGCGTGTCCGCCCCCCGCGCCAGCGCCTCCCGCGCCTCCGCCCTCCGCGCCTTCGCCTCCCGCGCGCTCGTCCCCCGCACCCCCGTCCCGCACCCGGCCGCGGGGCACGTCTTCGCGTCGTTCCTGGTTCCGGCCCTGGTGGGGCTCGCCCTCGGAACGCTCGCGCTCTGGCCCGCGCTCGGTCCCGGTTTCGTGCTCCGCTACGACATGGTGTTCGTGCCCGACCCGCCGATCCCGGCGCAGAGCGGCGGTTTCCCCCGTGCCGTGCCGAGCGACCTCGTGGTGGCCCTGCTCTCCTCGGTCCTTCCCGGCCAGATCGTGCAGAAGGCGATCCTGCTGGGGATCTTCGTGCTCGCCGCGACGGGCGCCGCGGCCCTGGTGCCGGGGGAGCGCCGGGTCGCCCGGCTGGTCGCCGCGGTCTTCTACGCCTGGAACGTCTACCTGGCCCAGCGGTTGCTGCTCGGCCAGTGGGCGCTGCTGCTCGGGTACGCGGGCCTGCCGTGGGCGGTGCGCGCGGTCACCCGAGGGGGGATGTGGAGGACGGTCCTCGCGCTGATCCCCGCGGCGATCGGGGGTTTCCAGGCGATGCTCGTCTCGGCGATGTCGGTCGTGCCCGTGGCGGGCCGCCGGGCGCCGCGAGCCCTGCTCGCCGTCGCCGTGCTGAGCCTGCCGTGGCTGGTTCCGGCGCTGGGAAGCTCCGCCGTCACCGATCCGGCCGGGGTCCGGGCCTTCGCACCACGGGCGGACGGGCCGCTGGGCACCCTCGGCAGCCTGTTCACCCTCGGTGGCGTGTGGAACTCCGGAGCGGCCGTACCGGGACAGGAGACCTGGTGGTCGGCCCTCGTCCGGCTCGCGGTGGCCGTGGCGGCGGTGACCGGGTACGCCCTCCTCGCGAGGGGGTGGCCGCCGGCGGGCCGCGTGGCCGGGGGCGGGCCGGTCGCGAAGAGCGGACGGGGTACGGCTGGAGGCGAGCCGGTCGCGGGGAACAGGCGGGGCCCGCTCGGAGGTGGGCCGGATGCGGGGAACGGACGGGGCCCGCTCGGGGGTGGGCCGGGCGCGGAGGGGGGACGTCGCCGGGTCGCCGACGAGGGGCGGGACGGTGGGCGGCCCGCGTACTGGGGTGGGCTGACGGTCGCCTCGGTGGCGGGGCTGACGGTGGCGTGTGCCGGGGCCTTCCTGCCGGGGGCGGTGGAGACGCTGGTCGGGCTGTGGCCCGGCTTCGGGCCGCTCCGCGACGGGCAGCTCTATCTCGCCCCCTTCGCCTTGCTGCAGGCGGTCGGCCTGGCCGCGGTGACCGCGCGCCTGTCCCCGGTGATCCGTCCCGGCATGCTCGTGCTGCCCCTGCTGGTGCTGCCCACCTTCGCGATGGGGGCGTTCGGCCGGCTGGTCGCGGTCGACTACCCCCGGGACTGGTCCGGGGTGCGGAGCGTCGTGGACGCGGATCCCGCGCCGGGGGCGCTGCTGACGCTGCCGTGGGGGGCCTACCGGGCGTTCGGCTGGAACGGGGGCCGGGTGGTGCTCGACCCGGCCGTCAAGTCCTTCCGGCGCGAGGTCGTCTGGAACGACGGTCTGCCGGTCGGGCTGGGAGACGGTCGTACACTCGTCCTCGCGGGCGAGGATCCGAGGGCCCGCAGGGTCGGCGCGATCCTCGCGGGGGCCGGCCCGCTGACCGGGCCGCTGGCCGCGGAGGGGATCAGCCACGTGCTGATCCAGAGGTCGAGCGAGAACTTGTTCCGTTCCAGACTCCCCGGCGCACGGCTGATCTTCGCTGGTCAGGAGCTCGTCCTGTACCGCATCTGATCCTCTGAGATGCGACCACAACAAGGTTTACCAGCTAGTAGCATTTTCCACACATTTTCCCCGATTGACTAGCTGACTACCTGTATCAGGTTCTACTGTCAGGCAGACCGCACGACCGCGCGTTGGAGGGAGACTCGGGTGTTGCGAGTGGTTGCCGCTCTGGCGGTAGGGGCAGTGCTGGCGATCGGAGCCTCGGTGGCCGTCGTGAACGTCGCGGCGCCGACCCCCGAGCCGCCCAACAGGCCGCTCTACAACTACGGCAGCAGGTGACGCGCGAAGGCCACCGATCGGCTCCGGCGCTCACCTGAGCATCCGGCCCACGGGGCGGGGAGACCCGCTCCGGATCACGTCGACGAGACAGGGCCTGGCCGCAGCATGCGCGAAAACCCTCGGCGCCGTCGTTCTCGTACGTCAGACAGCGACATTCACCGCATAAAGTGACACCTCGTCCGGAGAGCGCGGAGCGTACGGGGAGCACGGGAGAGTTCGGAGATAGGAGTGGTCGTGGCCGGACAGGGCGCCAGGGCGACCCGCCGGGCGTCGGGCCCGTCCCCCGCGGGCCTGGTGGCCGCGACGGCGCGGCAGCGGCCGTTGCTGCGCGGGGTGCGCGTCGCCGTCCTGAACTTCCGCGAGCCGCTGCAGTCGGTGGCGGGGGGCGCCGAGGAGTAC
Source organism: Streptosporangium sp. NPDC006930 (assembly GCF_040635605.1). Classification (NCBI taxonomy): domain Bacteria; kingdom Bacillati; phylum Actinomycetota; class Actinomycetes; order Streptosporangiales; family Streptosporangiaceae; genus Streptosporangium; species Streptosporangium sp. NPDC006930. The sequence goes on from NZ_JBEYID010000003.1 coordinate 86,189, forward strand.
GCCTGGCAGGTGAGCCGCCACCTGGTGGGGCAGGGGGCGTCGGTCACCTTCGTCACCTCCAGGGAGGCGGGGCAGTCCTCGGCCGAGGCGCGCGACGGCATCGCGCTGCGGCGGATGGGCAACCCGTTCCTGGTCTATCTGCTGGTCCCGCTCTGGATGCTGCTGCGGCGCCGGCGCTTCGACGTCGTCATCGACTGCATGAACGGCATCCCCTTCTTCGCCCCCCTGGTCACCGGACGGCGCACGGTCGTCATCTCCCTGGTGCACCACGTGCACGACCGCCAGTTCTACGCCTTCTTCCCGCGCTGGCTGGCCCGTATCGGCTGCTTCATCGAGGGGCCGGTCGCCCGGCTGGTCTACCGGCGCCGCGCGACCGTCACGGTCTCCGAGTCCTCCAGGAAGGAGTTGCGCGAGCGGCTCGGCTGGCTCGCGCCGATCCAGATCATCCCGAACGGCAGCCCGGTGGCGCGCCTGGTCGCGAGCGGCGAGGGCGTGACGGGGGACCCCTCGGTGGTCTACCTCGGCAGGCTCGTGGGCCACAAGCGCGTCGAACGGGTGGTGGACCTCGTGGGAGACCTCGAAGAGGCGTGGCCGGGCATCCACGTGCACGTCATCGGGCGTGGCTGCGAGCAGGAGCGGCTCACGGCACACGCCGCCCGCCGCGGCCTTGAGGACCGGATCCACCTGCACGGCTTCCTGCCCGAGGCCGCCAAGAATGCGATCCTGGGGGCGGCACGGGTCAACGTCACCGCCTCGGAGTTCGAGGGCTGGGGGCTGACCGTGATCGAGGCCGCCGCGCTCGGCGTCCCGACTGTCGCCTACGACGTCGCGGGACTGCGCGACTCGGTGCGTGACGGTGTCACGGGCTGGCTGGTCGGGGATGGTGAGGCGCTCGCCGACGTGGTGGACCGCGCGCTGCGGGAACTGTCGGACCCGGCCAGGCGCGAGGAGATCCAGCAGGCGTGCAGGCTCTGGGCGGCCGAATTCACCTGGGGGAGAACGGGCGCTACGATGACCGGACTAATCACCACAGAACTATCTAAAAACGGCCGCCACCTTCATGTATCCGATCTCTGTCTCGCCGCGGGTGAGACCGATCCGCCATAAGTGACGGTGATCCCCGAGGCGTGGATCACCCGCCTTTCCGCACCTCCCTCCGAGTTCGGAGCCTCCGACACCGGGCTTCGCCGCAGGCTCAGGCTGCTCGCCGGGTGCCTCTTCCTCGCCGCCGTCGCCTTCCACATGGCGCCGGGCATGCTCATCGCCGAGACGAAGCTGGACATGCCGATCAACCCGATCGGCTTCCTCTCCCAGGCGCTGAGCATGTGGGACCAGGATTATCTGGGACACCTGCAGAACCAGGCGTACGGCTACATCTTCCCGATGGGGCCCTTCTACACCCTGCTGATCAACGCGGGCATGCCCCCGTGGGTGGTGCAGCGGCTCTGGGTGACGCTGATCCTGTGCGTCGCCTTCGTCGGCGTCGCCCAGGTGGCCAGGGCGCTGCGGATCGGCGGGCAGCTCGCCGGGGTGCTGGCCGGTCTCGCCTACGCGCTCGCCCCGCACGCGCAGGCGCTCATGGGCTTCAACTCCGTGGAGTTCGCCCCCAGCGCCGTCCTGCCCTGGGTGCTGCTCTTCCTCGTCAGGGGCGCGCAGGGGGAGACGAGCCCACGCGGGGCCGCCTGCCTGTCGGCGCTCGTGTTCCTGTTCGCGGGCGGCATCAACGCCGCCGCCGAACTGGCCGTGCTCGTCGTACCGATGATCTACCTGCTCACCCGGGCGCGCGGCCCGCGCAAGCGGCGGCTCATCGCCTGGTGGCTCGCCGCGATCGCCGCCGTGTCGTTCTGGTGGCTCGTCCCCCTGGTGATGCTCGGCCGCTACGTCTTCTCCTTCATGCCCTTCACCGAGAACGCGTGGACGACCACGGTCGTGGGCTCGCTCACCAACGTGCTGCGCGGCATGAACAGCTGGGTCGCCTTCCTGCCGGTGGACGGGCGCCCCTTCCTGCCCGCCGCCTACGAGCACGCCACCGTGCCCTGGCTCGTGCTGGTCACCGCGCTCGTCGCCGGGCTGGGACTGGCCGGGCTCACCCTCGCGCGCACGCCCGAGCGGACCTTCCTGATCCTGACCGCGCTCGTGGGCGTCGCCGTCCTCGTCGCGGGCCACGCCGGGCCGCTCGCCGACCCCCTCAGGGCGCTGCTGGACGGCCCGCTCGCGCCGTTCCGCAACCTGCACAAGTTCAACGCGCTCGTACGGCTGCCGCTGGTGCTCGGACTCGCCGCGTTCGTCTCCTACGTGGGAGCGCGCAGGCCCGCCGTCCGCCTCCCCGCCGCGGTGGTGGGGGCCGGGCTGGTCGGCCTCACCCTCGTCCCCGTCGCCACCGCGGGCATCGCCCCGAGCGGCGCCTTCGCCGACGTCCCCGAGCACTGGCGGCAGGCGGCCTCCTGGCTGGACGACCGGGCCGAGGAGGGCACCGTGCTGGTCCTGCCCGGAGCCCGGCGAGGCGAGTACACCTGGGGGCGCCCGCTCGACGAGCCGTTCCAGCCGCTGCTGAAGAAGGCCCGCTGGGTGAGCAACACGATCGTGCCGTGGGGTACGGCCGGCTCCAACCGGCTCGTCAAGGCGATCGACGACCGCTTCGCCAACGGGCAGGGATCGGAAGGGCTCACCCGGACGCTGCGCCGGATGGGGGTGCGCTACCTGCTGATCCGCAACGACCTCGACAGGGTCGCCTTCGGTGACGCGTGGCCCGCCCGCGTACACGAGGCGCTGGACCGCTCTCCCGGCCTGAGCCGGGTGCGTGGCTTCGGGCCCACGGTCGGCTTCGAGGACTCCCAGACCGGCGCGAGCTGGCTCGACCAGCCGTACGCGTCCCTGGAGATCTACGAGGTCACCGGGGCGCGTCCCGTCGTCGGCACGGTCGCGGCGCAGCGGCCGCTGCGGGTCTCCGGCGGTCCCGAGGCGCTGCTCACCATGGCCGAGGAGGGGGTCCTCGAAGACGACCGGCCGGTGATCCTCGGCGACGACCCCGGAGCGGACGCGATCCCCGCCGCCGACACGGTGCTCACCGACACCATGCGGCGGCGCGAGCTGGTGGTGAGCGACCTGCGCAGGCCGTACGGCGAGACGCTGACGCCTGACGAGCCCTACGAGGGTTACGGGCCCGCCTACGACCTCACCGACCCCGGCTGGTCCGATCCCACCACCGTCGCAGCCTTCATCGGGATCAAGGGAGTGACCGCCTCCTCCTCGCAGTCCAGGCTCGGGGCGACCCCGGGAACCCGCGACAGCGGGCAGCAGCCGTACGCGGCGGTGGACTTCGACCTGCGCACCGGCTGGCGCTCCACCGGCTGGAAGCCGGCCACCGAGCAGTGGCTGGAGGTACAGCTCGCCAAACCGACCTCGGTGCCCTTCATCCAGGCGGTCTTCGAACGCTCGGAGGAGACGGTGACGGTCTCCGAGGTCATGGTCGAGACCGACACCGGCAGGGTGCGCACCCGGCTCGGCCTCACCTCGCTGTGGGAGCGTCTGAACGTTCCGCAGGGCGAGACGTCCCGGATCCGGATCCGGGTCACCCGCGTCCTGCGTGACCCCAACCCCCGGGTCGGCATCACCGAGCTGTCCATTCCCGGGGTCCGCCCGGAACGCACGCTCGTGGTGCCCCCCGTCTCCTCGTCCGCCTCCTCGGCCGACCCCGCGTCGCCGGGGCAGACGGTCGTGACCAGCCGGACGGACACCGCCCCCGGCTGCATGCTCGGCTCCTACGCCTGGACCTGCGCGGACAGGCTGCGCTTCGTGGGCGAGGACGGTTACGCCTTCGACAGGTTGGTCCCCGTCGCCGAGGGAAGGCAGACGCTGGAGGGCAGGGCCGTGCTCACCGACCGGCGGGTGGCCGAGACCGTGCTGATGCCGGAAGGGAGCTTCCCCCGCGCCAGCGCCTCCTCCACCGCGAGCGACATCCCGGCCACCGGCGCCTACGCGGCCTTCGACGACGACCGCAGGACCATCTGGTACGCCGGGGACAAGGACCTGGAGCCCTCGCTCTCCTTCGAACTGGGCAGGAAGGTGAACCTGTCCCGGCTGCGCGTCGACTTCCCCGACACCAGGCTGGGCGCTCCGCCGGTCCGGGTCACCGTCACGACCGACGACGGCGTCCGGTACGCCTGGGCCTCGAAGGACGGGTGGATCCGCTTCGCGCCGATGAGGGCGAGCCGGGTGAAACTCACCTTCGCCGCCCTCGGCTCCTGGCGGATGGAGGTGCTCGGGGTGGCGATCCCGGGGGTCGCGCCGCTGCCCACCCCGGACACGCAGCCGGTGAGGATGCCCTGCGGGTTCGGTCCGACGCTCACCGTGAACGGGGTCGCGACGCCCACCGAGATCCACAGCGGGACCCTGGGCGATCTGTTCAACGGCCGTCCGGTCGGCTACCGGGCCTGCGAGGCGGTGGAGACGCGGGACGGCACGCTGCGGGTGCGCGCCGCCGCGCTCCAGGGCTTCCGGGTGGACTCGATGGTCCTGCGCGCCGCCGACACGAGGAGCGAGGGGAACGGCGACGGTGCCGCGAACGACGCCAAGGACGCCGCAGAGAGCCCGAAGAGCCCGAACGGAAGCGGCGCCGGGACCATCGAGAGCACCGAGAGCACCGAGAGCACCGAGAGCACCGGGAACGCAGGGAACGCCGGGAACGCCGCGGCGCCGGAGGTGATCCTGCGGCCCGCGACCGTCGAGAGCTGGGAGGCGGGGGAGCGCCGGGTGAGGGTCTCCACGGCGGAGCCCTCCTACCTGGCGCTCGGTGAGAACTTCAACAGGGGCTGGCAGGCGTCGTTCGACGGACGCGTGCTGGAACCGGCGAGGCTGGACGGGTGGCGGCAGGCGTGGCTGCTGCCCCCCGGGAGCGGGACCGTCGTGATGACGTACGCCCCCGACGGCCTGTATCGGATGTCGCTGATCGTGGGATGGGTGCTGGTCGCGCTGGTCGTCGCGCTCGCCCTGGTCCGCCCCCGCCGCCCGCTCCGCGGGCTTCCCGCGTCGTCGCCCGCGGTGCTGCGGGCGGCCTGGCTGTGGCCGCCGGCCCTCGTGCTGGGCCTGGTGGCCGAGGGTTGGGCCGGTGCCGCCCTGACCGGTCTGGTGGCGGTGCTCGCCCTGTGGCTGCGGGGTATCGCGGGGGCCGAGCACAGCGCGGGCGGCCGGCTGTACAGGATCGGCCGGGTGCTGCTCACGCCGTTCCCGGTGGTGGCGGCGCTCGGCGCGGCCGGTCTCGCGCTCGGCTACGGCGAGGAGACGGGGGCGGTGGGAGCGCAGTATCTCTCCCTGGTCGCCGTGGGCCTGTTGTTCGCCGCGGCGCGCGTGTCGAGGTCGCCCCGCCGTTGGCTGCGGGCGTGGGAGAAGGACGGTCCCCTCCAACCCACGGAGCGACGATGATCGACCGGAGACTGCGCGGTGTGCTGGTCCTGGTCGCCGGCGCCTTCCTGATCACGCTGGCCGCGCTGGTGCACCTCTACATCTATCCCAGCGGCCTGGTACTGCCCGCGGAGCAGGACCGGATCACCAAGCTGACCACCGAGTCCGGTTCCTACTTCGACGCCGCCACCCTGCGCACGCACCGGGGCGTCCCGCTGGAGACGGCCGTGGCCAGATACGGGGACACGGTCAGGTCCACGCCGGACGTTGCCGTGTGGACGGAGTTCGTCTCCCTCGCCACCCGCGACGGGCAGCGCATCGACTACCACGAGCGGCGGGTCGCGTTCGACCGCCGTACGGGGCAGGCGGTCAACTGCTGCGAGAACTACGTCGACGAGAACGGCAATCCCGCCCCGCGCGGGCTGGTGTTCCGCTGGCCCTTCGGAGCCGGGCCGGTCGCCTACCAGGTCTACGACCCGCTCGTCCGGCGCCCGGTGGCCGCCCGCTTCGAGGGGATCGAGACCCTGTACGGCGTCCGGGTCAACCGCTACGCGCAGCGTCTGGTCAACGAGCGGCTCGTCCAGCAGGCGATGGAACTGCCGGGGACGGTTCTCGGGCTGGGCGGCAGGAAGACGTTCCCCGTCAACGCCTACCTCGATGGGACCCGTACCTTCTGGGTGGAACCGGAGAGCGGGATGGTGATCGGGGTCAGGGAGAACCTGGTCAAGACCCTGCGCACCGACGACGGTGGGGGACGGCTGGTCGCGCTCGCCGCCGACATGCGCACCAGCACCGGGGACGAGCGGTGGAACGCGGGGGAGGCGCGGCAGTTCCTTCGCTGGGCGACACTCGTCAACCGGGTGATCCCGCTGTCGTGCGCCGTACTCGGCGTGCTGCTGCTGGTCGCGGGCCTGCGCCTGCAGAGTCGCGCCTCCGCCGCCTCCGCCGCCTCCGTCGCTCCCGCTCCCACCTCCGGTGATCCCGCTGCCGGGAGCGGAGGCGCGGGCGATGAGGGCGTCGCGGGTGGTGCGGACGGCCTCGACGACGGTGGCGGGGTCAGAGGCGGTGCCGGGGTCAGTGGCGGCGGCGCCGCCCCCGACCCCGGCCTCGGCTCCGGAGCCGCAGCGCCGGAGCCTCGACCAGCCGATGGCTGAGGTCGGCGAGCAGTACGGTGAACGCGGTGCACACCACCAGCGTCGTGAGCAGATCGCCGCCGAAGGTCTCCTGCCCGGTCAGCTCGTACCAGCCCACGATCACCACGAACTGCCACAGGAAGACGCCGTAGGAGATGCGGCCGAGATAGCGCATCACCCGGTTGCCGAGCAGCGAGCGCAGCGGCGAGGGCTCGGGGGTCTGCAGGGCCACGGGAGAGAGCAGGGCGAGGACGAAGACCGTGTAGAGGGTCATCTCGAAGATGTCCGTCCACAGGTCCTGGATCTCGAAGAGGCGGCCTCCCGCGATGGGGCTGGCCGCGACGGCGTAGACGAGGGCGGCGATGATCCAGCAGGTCACCCACGACTCGCGCACCCCCCTGGTGAGCCGCCGCACCGGGGCGTCCGGGTCGGTCTCGGCATGCGCCCAGAACGAGACGACGGCGAGAGCCATGCCCGCCGCGAAGTAGAGCATCGACCGGGGGAGCCAGAGCCCGAGTTCGGGGCGGTGCGCCGGGACGTGGCTGAAGATCGCCCAGAGGGGGGAGACCAGGGCGAGCGCGCAGATGCCGGTGAGCAGCAGCTTGGCCCTGGCCACAGGGTCCGCGCCGCGCCGCGCGAGGGCGCGCAGCGCGACGGCGAGGAGCGGGAGGGCGAGATAGAAGGTCATCTCGACCGAGAGGCTCCACATCTGCCCGAGCCCCGGCGGGCTCGCGCCGGCCCACCACGGCTCCGGCACGTAGTTCTGCACCAGCAGCAGGAAGGGCAGCCAGTTGACCGGGTCGGCCGCCTGAGGCCACGACCACAGCGGCAGCGCGACGGCGACCACGAGCCAGTACGCGGGCAGGATGCGCAGCGCGCGCTTCCACAGGTAGCCGCCGGCGCCGGGGGGCGCCTCACCCCGCACGACCTCCCCGGCCCAGGGCCGGTAGAGGAGGAAGCCCGACAGCAGGAAGAAGATCGGCACCCCGATGTCGCCCCTGGAGAGCAGGGCGGGGAGGAACCCCTCCCTGAGGGAGGCGCCCGTCGTGCTCGCCACGTGGTAGAGAAGAACACCGAAGGAGGCGACCGCGCGGACGCCGTCCATCGCGTCGAGATGCCCGCCGACCGCCGGAAGATCCCGCACGTCCCTGCCGGTCGACCCCTGGTGAACCGGCATAGAACCTGTTTCGGTCACTTTTTGGCATCCCTGGTGACTGTAGATGTTTGCCAGCACTAACATATCGCGAAATGGAACTTGTTATAGGGCGAGCGGGATACATGTGTAGCGGGCGGCCCCAGGAGGAGCGATGCGTCGCGTCATCGGTTTGATATTCATCGGACTCGGCGCGTTTCTCATCGTTCTCGCGCCGCTCGTGCGGTTCCAGGTGGCGACCGGTCTCATCGCCGCCCCCGCCGACCAGTACGGCATCAGCAAGCTGGAGGCCCTCGACGCCCAGTACTTCAGCCCCGGGGACCTGAAGGTGATGAAGGGCGACCTCGACATTACCGTCACCACCAGGGGGGACGTTACCGCGGCCGAAGGCGACCGGGTCGTCTGGGAGGAGGCCATGGCGGTCAACGACGTCACCAACCAGAACCCCCTCATCTCGTTCAGTGAGCGTCGCAGCGCGTTCAACAAGTACACGGGCGAGGGCGTGAACTGCTGCAACGTCAACATCGACAAGACCCCCGTGCAGCTCCAGGGGCAGATCTACAAGTGGCCCTTCGACGTCGAGAAGAAGACGTACAGCGTGTTCAACGCGACCACCGGCAAGGCGTTCGACGCCAAGTTCGTCGGTGAGGAGCAGGTCGGAGGGCTGCTGGTATACCGGTTCGAGCAGACCGTCCCGCCGACCAAGATCGACACCGTCACCGTCCCGGCCTCCATCCTCGGCATGGACGATCCTGGCGACGTGAAGGCGGATCGCGTCTATGACGGCGTCAACACCTTCTGGATCGAGCCGGCCACCGGCTCGCCGGTGCGGCAGGAACAGCAGCGCCACGACGTGCTCAAGACCCAGGACGGCGTCGAGCGCTCGCTCGCCTTCGTCGCCGACGTGAAGATGACCCAGAACACCGTGGACGACCTGGTCAAGAACGCGTTCGACGGCAGGAACAGCATCATGCTGCTCAGGACCATGATCCCGCTGGTGCTCCTGCTGATCGGCCTCGCCCTGGTCGTCACCGGCGCCGTGCTCGTGAGGCGCCGCGGGGACATGTGAGAGACCGGGGGCGCCGGGCCCTCGACGGAGAACGTGTGGAGGGAGGCTGTGGGCACGTGCCCGCGGCCTCCCTTTCCGTTCGCCGCGAACCTCGTGAATCACCGTTCCCCGGACGCGCCACTGGAACACGTTCCATCGTTTTCCCCACTTCATTACTCGCGAGTAGCTTAGGTTTTCGGTCGAAAGAAAGGTTCTCTACTAGAACGCGTTGCAGTTAGTTTGACGCGGTCGTACAGTCGCACCATGCGGACACGTGTTACCGACATGCTCGGGATTGAATTTCCGATCTTCGCGTTCAGCCACTGCCGTGACGTCGTCGCCGAGGTCAGTCGCGCGGGGGGGATGGGCGTGCTCGGCGCCCTCTACTTCACCCCCGAGGAGCTCGAAATGGAGCTCAAGTGGATCGACGACCACGTCGACGGCAAACCGTACGGCGTCGACGTGGTCATGCCCGCCTCGTACGCGGGCTCCGACCTCGGCGTCGACTCGCCCGAGGACCTCGTGGGACGGCTCCAGGGGATGATCCCCCAGGGCCACAGGGACTTCGTCGACGGCCTGCTCGCCTCCCACGGCGTGCCGCCGCTCTCGGCCGACGCGGACGCGGGGAAGGTGCTGCTCGGCTGGACCGACGCCACCGCACGCCCGCAGGTCGAGGTGGCCCTGCGGCACCCGATCGCACTGCTCGCCAACGCGCTGGGCCCGCCCCCCGCCGACGTGGTCGACCAGGCACACGCCAAGGGGGTGAAGGTCGCCGCGCTCGCCTCCACCCCACGGCACGCGATCAAGCAGGTCGAGGTCGGGGTGGACATCGTCGTCGCCCAGGGCACCGAGGCGGGCGGGCACACCGGGGAGATCTCCACGATGGTCCTCATCCCGCAGGTCGTGGACGCCGTCGACGTCCCCGTACTGGCCGCGGGCGGCATCGGCGACGGCCGCCAGATGGCGGCCGGGCTCGCGCTCGGCGCCGAGGGCGTGTGGACGGGATCGATCTGGCTCGCCGTGGAGGAGGCCGACACCTCCGAGGTGGTCAAGCGCCGCATCCTGGGGGCGACCTCGCGCGACACCGTGCGCTCGCGGTCGTGGACCGGCAAGCCCGCCCGGCTGCTCAGGAACGAGTGGACCGACGCCTGGGAGTCCCAGGAGTCGCCCGGCACGCTCCCCATGCCGCTGCAGTTCATGCTGATCTCCGACGCGCTCCGCAGGATCGGCCGTTCCGACGCGACCGAGCTGGCGACCTTCCCGGCCGGGCAGATCATCGGCGCGATGAACCAGGTCAGGTCCACCAGGGACGTCGTGTTCGGCATGATCGAGCAGTACGTCGAGGCAATGGAACGATTGGGTCGCATTACCGGTGAGTAGGTAGCTCATGTCCGAAGGAATGGGCTAAGAACTCATCAGAGCCGATGAGTTTGGAGAATGATGGCGTCCCCGCAGGTCACCGACCGTGTCACCGATCCCCCGACAGGACCTTCGCGGTCCTTTCCCGGGGGTCGGCGGGTGCTCGGCGCCGCACTCGTCCTCATCGTGGCCCAGCTCGCCTGGCGGGCCGTGATCCTGCACAGGGGCGGCTTCTTCGGCGACGACCTCAACATGGTGGGCAGGGCCGCGGCCGAACCTTTCGGGCTCGACTACCTCTTCGGCGTCTACTCCGCGCACGTGATGCCGGTCGGGATGATCGCCAACACGGTCGTCACCTCGCTCGGCGCGTACGACTGGACGGTGACCGCGGCGGCGCTGCTGCTCTTCCAGCTCGCCGCCTCGCTCGCCGTGTACCGCATGCTGCGCGTGCTGTTCGGTGCCCGCTGGATGATCCTGGTACCCCTGTCCCTCTACCTGTTCACGCCGCTCGCCCTGCCCGCCTTCTACTGGTGGGCGGCGGCGGTCCAGGCCCTGCCGCTGCAGATCGCCATCGCGATGGCGGTCGCCTCCCACGTGACGTTCCTGCGCTCCGGGCGCGGCGTGGACGCGGTCGTGACCGGACTGTGGTTCCTGTTCGGGCTCGGCTCCTTCCACCTCAAGGCCGTCTTCGCCATTCCCCTGCTGCTCGTCCTGGTCACCGTCCTGTACTTCCCCGTCCGTGAGCGCCTGCGCTCCCTGGCGACGGTGTTCGGCGGGTACGCGGTCATGGCGGGCGCCTACTCGATCCTGTTCCTCCTGCAGCTCGACCGCCTGCACGGCCAGGAGATCGGGGCGCCCTCGTCCGAGGTGGCCGGCCGGGCCATGGCGCGGATGCTGGGCGTCACCCTCCCGGTGCTCGCGGCCGGGGGCCCCGGGCCCTGGTGGTACAAGTTCTACGCGGTGCCGCCGCAGGCGATGGTCGGCGCGGCCTGGCTGCTCATCGCGCTGGTCGTCGCCGTCACCCTGCTCCTCAGGCGGGGAGCGTGGAAGGCGTGGCTGATCCTCTGCCTCTATCCGCCCCTCCTCATGGTGCCGATCCTGGCCGGACGCTCCCTGGACCGCGCCCTGGGCGAGGAGGCCCGTTACCTCGCGGACGTGACCCCGGTGATCGCCCTCTGTCTGGGGCTGGCGATGCTCCCGCTGCTGGGCGAGGCGCGCCCGTACCGCTGGCGGATCCCGGCCCGCGCCGCCGGGTTCGGCTGCGCGCTGCTGGCGGCCACAGTCGCCGTCTTCTCCGTCTACTCCGCGCACAGATACGTGATGGGGACGGAGCCGGGGCGGGCCGAGATCCGCTCCTACCTCGCCTCGGTGCGGGCCACGCTCGCCTCCGCCCCGCCGGGTAGTGACGTCTACCCCCAGCGGACGCCCTACGACCAGTTCGGCTTCGGGTACGGGGACGAAGGGCTCAGCCACCTCACCCTCAGCCCGCTCGCCCCGCCCGAACTCGCCGCCCTCATGCGCAACCCCCGGCCCGCCGCCGCCCCGCTCGTGCTCGACCCCACCGGGCGCAGCCTCGTCCCGGCCCGCCTCACCGGTCCCTACGTCGCCGCCCCCGGCGGCTGCTTCCCCCAGCTGGGCGGCACGATCTCGATCCCCCTCGCGCACAAGGGCGGCATGGTCGTCCTCGGCCTCGACTACCGCTCCACCGCCAGGACGGCGGCCTACGTGCAGGTAGGAGAGCAGGAGGTCGAGATCGTCCTCGAACAGGGAACCGGCAGGATCCACATTCCCTTCACCGCCCCCGGCACCTCGGTACGGATGGAGGTCCTGTCGGCCGAGGTCCAGGTCTGCGTGATCGGCGGCCTCTTCGGCGGCCCGGTCCCGGGCTAGAGGGATGGGTCCGAAGCCCGGTCGGCGATCGGGTGATCGGGTGATGGGCCGGCCGGTGGCGCGGTCACGCCGGAGCGCGGCATCACCTGCTTTTGTCTTGGCAGGCGCGACTTTCGTTGATTTTCGGCATAAAGATATGGGCAAGTAGAAAATCTTGCTTTAGATTACGGCCAGAGCGGCTTTAACCCCTTCCTGTCACAACGAATCAGGTCCGGCATCCGCCATCCGATCAGTCATATCGGCGGTGCCGCACCCCCAGGCCGCACCCCCCACACCGCGCCGAACGCGGTACCCCCACCGAGATGGAACCGGCTATGCGGAAATCCCCCCTGTTACCCGTCTTACTGCTCACCGCCCTCTCATGGCTCGTCGTACCCGCTCAAGCGCGCGCGGCGGTGCCGCCACAGGCGCCGGGCGTCACCCTGCGCACCTACGACGTCCAGGTCGAACTGTCCAAGCTCTGCACGCTCAAGCCCGGTCAGACACCCAACGTGGACAAGCTGATGCCCACGATCGACTGGAGCTCCGACGCCGACTTCGGCCTGACCGACATGTTCGTCACCGAGGCGATCGGCAACATCTCCATCGCCACCGCGGGCACGTACGAGTTCCGGCTCACCAGCGACGACGGCTCTCGGTTGCGCATCGACGACACCGTCGTGATCACCAACGACGGGCGGCACGGGCCGGTCGTCGTGGACGGCACGATCACCCTGACCACCGGCTACCACGCGTTGCGCGTCGACCACTTCGATCACCTGTACGGCCAGCAGCTCAAGCTGGAGTGGAAACCACCAGGATCCTCGGAGTTCGCCCTCGTGCCGAACTCGGTGCTGAGCACGGACGCGGACGTGGTGCGGGTCACCGCCCCCGGGCGCAAGGAGTGTGAGAGCGGCGCAGACTCTCCGGGCGACGGGCTGCCGCTGGAGTCGGTACACCCCGACTTCACGCTCACCGACCTGCGGCCGGAGGGGTTCCAGCCGCAGGTGACCGCGATGGACTGGCTGCCCGACGGCCGGTTGGCGATCGCCACGTGGGGTGGCTCGGAGACCAGGCTCGGCGAGGTCTACCTGCTCGACAACGTCACGGGCAAGACCTCACCCGCGCAGGTGACCACCAAGAAGATCGCCGGTGGGCTCCAGGAGCCCATGGGCATCAAGTACGTGGACGGCAAGCTCTACGTGTCGGAGAAGTCCCGGCTGGTGGAGCTGAACGACACCAACGGCGACGAGGTCGCCGACAACCTCAGGACCGTGGCGACCTGGCCGTTCGGCGGCAACTTCCACGAGTTCGCGTTCGGGATGCTCTACCGTGACGGCCACTTCCACATCAATCTCTCCGTCGCCATCAACTACGGTGGCGCCTCCACCGACCCGCAGCCGGCGCCGGACAGGGGCACGACCATCAAGGTCGACAAGGCCACCGGTGAGGTCGAGTACATCGCCGGGGGCCTGCGCACGCCCAACGGGCTCGGCTGGGGTCCGAACGACGACCTGTTCGTCATGGACAACCAGGGCGGCTGGCTGCCCGCCTCGAAACTGGTGCACGTCAAGAAGGACCGGTTCTTCAACCACTACACCAACCCCGACGGCCGGTTCGACGACAACCCGGTGAGCGCGCCCGTGCTCTGGCTGCCGCACAACGAGATCGCCAACTCCCCCAGCACGCCACTGCTCATGAAGCAGGGCAGGTTCGCGGGGCAGATGTTGTTCGGCGACGTCACCTACGGCGGGATCCAGCGCGGCTACCTGGAGAAGGTCAACGGCGAGTACCAGGGCGCGGTCTTCCGCTTCACCCAGGGCCTTGAGGCCGGGGTCAACCGGATCAGCCTGGGGCCCGACGGCGCCGTCTACGCCGGAGGTCTCGGCGCCGGCGGGAACTGGGGCCAGACGGGCAAGCTCACCTACGGACTGCAGAAGCTGACCCCCGGTGACAGCAAGGCCTTCGACATCCTGAGGATGCGCGCGATCGCGGGCGGCTTCGAGCTGGAGTACACCCAGCCGCTGTCGGCCGAGACCGTCGCGTCGCTGGCGGCCAAATACCAGGCCACCCAGTGGCGGTACGCCGCGTCCTCCACCTACGGCGGCCCCAAGGTGGACGAGGAGCCGCTGACCGTCACCTCCGCGGACCTGTCCTCCAACAAGAAGAAGGTCACGCTCAAGATCGCGAACCTCAAGCCGGGGCGCGTGGTGCACCTGCGGTCGCCGCGCCCGTTCAGCTCGGCGTCGGGGCAGCCACTGTGGAGCACCGAGGCCTGGTACACGCTCAACTCGATGATCGACGGTCCGGAGACGGACACCGTGTACGAGGCGGAGAGCGCCTCGCACAGCGGCGGCGCGAAGCTGAACACCGATCATCTGAGCTACTCGGGAAGCGGCTTCGTCGACGGCTACCAGACCGCGGGAGCGGCCACGCAGTTCGCCGTGCACGCGGCGAGGGAGGGCACGTACCACGTCGGCCTGCGCTACTCCAACGGCCCGCACCCCGCGCCCGGCACCAAGTCCCTGAGCGTGTACGTCAACGGGACCAAGGTCAGGCAGGTGCCGCTGCCCACCACGGAGACCTGGGACCTGTGGGCCACCCAGGTCGAACCGCTCACGTTGAAGAAGGGCGCCAACCTCATCACCTACAGGTTCGACAGCGGTGACGTGGGCAACGTCAACCTGGACTCCATCACCGTGGCCGCGCAGCGGGTGTTCGAGGCCGAGAACGCCTCGCTGAGCGGTGGCGCGAAGGCGAACCAGAACCACCAGGGCTACACCTACAAGGGCTTCGTCGACGGCTACTGGAACGAGGGCGCGAGCACGTCGTTCTCCGTGTGGTCGGACTCGACCGGCACGCACAACGTGGGGCTCCGCTACGCGGCCGACGCCGGCAGGTCAGTGAGCGTGTACGTCAACGGAGAGAAGGTCAGGCAGGTGCGGCTGGCCGCCACCGGCGGCTGGGACGCCTGGGCCGTCCAGACGGAGCCGCTCAACCTGAACCGGGGCACGAACACGATCGCCTACAAGTACGACTCCGGCGACACGGGCAACGTCAACCTCGACCACATCACCGTGTCGAAGGCGCAGCGGATCACGCTGTTCGACGGGTCCAGTCTGGCGGCGTGGGAGAAACGGGCCGGCGGGGCGGCGACCTGGCCGATCGCGAACGGCTCCGTGGAGTCCTACGGCGGCGACATCCGTACCCGGCAGACGTTCGGCGACTTCAAGCTCCACGCCGAGTGGTACGAGCCGGACTACCCGCCGGACGTGACCGGGCAGCAGCGGGGCAACAGCGGCGTCTTCCTCCAGGAACGCTACGAGATCCAGGTCCTGGAGTCGTACGGTGACACCACGCCGGCCGCCAACGAGGCGGGTGCGATCTACAACAAGCGCGCGCCCGACCGCAACATGGCCACCGCCTCGGGAACATGGCAGACCTACGACATCACCTTCCGCGCGGCCCGGTACACCAGCGCGGGAGTGAAGGTCGACGACGCGCGGGTCACGGTCGTCTGGAACGGCGTGGTGGTGCACGACGACGTGGCCGTCGACGGCGGCACGGGCGACCACATCCCGGAGAGCGCGGCGTCGGGCGGGATCCGCCTTCAGGACCACGGCGACGCCGGCGAGAACCCCCGTTTCCGCAACATATGGATCGAACCCGTCTCCTGACCTCATCCGCTCAGCAGGCCGTCCCGCTCTCCGCGCGGGGCGGCCTGCCCTTTGCGCGAGGCCACCCGCCGGGCCGTGAGCGCACCGCGACGCCCTCGTCCTCCCAGCCGTTCGCCCGGGAACCGGGCTCCGCCCGTAGCGGTGCCGTTCACGCCGGTTCGGGCCGTGCCGCCTTCCCGGCCAGCTCCTGGACACCCTTGAGGAGCCTGTCCACGTCGGACTCGTCGGTGTACGGCGCGATTCCGGCTCGGACGGCGCCGGTGTCGCCGAGGCCCAGGCGGCGGGAGCACTCCAGCGCGTAGAAGCTGCCCGCGGGGGCGTTGACGCCGCGTTCGGCCAGGAAGCGGTAGGCGTCGGCGGACCTGACGTGGTCGACGGAGAACAGCGTCGTGGGGGTGCGGGCGCGCGACGCCGCGCCGTAGAAGGTCACTCCGGCGATCTCGGCCAGACCCGCGTCGAGCCGTCCGAGCAGGACCCTCTCGTGCTCCTCCAGCGCGGCCATCGAGCCTTCCAGGCGTTCGCGCCTGGTCCCCTCACCCGGTACGAGCCCGGCGAGGAAGTCGACCGCCGCCGTCGTGCCGGCGAGCAACTCGTAGGGCAGCGTGCCCAGCTCGAAGCGTTCGGGCACCGCGTCGGTGGCGGGGAGCAGCTTGTCGGGGTGGACACTCTCCAGCAGGCCGGGGTCGGCGGCGAGCACGCCCAGGTGCGGGCCGAGAAACTTGTACGGCGAGCAGGCGTAGAAGTCGGCCCCCAGCCGTCCGACGTCGATCAGGCTGTGCGGCGTCAGGTGAACGCCGTCGACGTAGAGCAGCGCCCCGGCCGCGTGCACCCGTTCGGCGATCGCCGGGATGTCCGGACGGCTGCCCAGCAGGTTCGACGCGGCCGTGACGGCCACCAGCCGGGTGCGCCCGCCGAGCAGGTGGGCGATCGTGTCGACGTCCAGCTCGCCGCTTTCCGGGTCGAAGTCGGCCCGGCGCACCGTGACCCCGCGCGCCTCGGCGGCATGCACCCAGGGCCGGATGTTCGCGTCGTGGTCCAGGGTGGTGACCACGACCTCGTCACCGGGGCCCCACTCCTTGGCGAGCGCGCGGGCCATGTCGTAGGTGAGCTGCGTCATGCTCCGGCCGAACACGATGCCGCCCGGGGTGGCGCCGAGCAGGTCGGCCATCGCCTGGCGCGCCTCGGTCACGATCCCGTCGGCGCGGCGCTCGGCGGCGGTCTCGGCCCCCCGGTTGGAGACGGCGGCCCGCAGCGCACCGGCCACGGCCTCGGCGACCGGCTGGGGCACCTGCGACCCCCCTGGCCCGTCGAAGTGCGCCGCGCCCTCGCCCAACGCGGGAAAGTGCGCCCGTACGGCCGTCACGTCGTATGCCACAAAACCTCCAGGACCGCTGCCGACCATCGGTGTTCTTGTCAGGCGTCCCCATTGGAGCGGATTTTCGCGGTACGTGGCCAGAGTACTTCGTTAGGTTGGTTTGGGGAGGAAGTGTTCTGGCTGGGGTGGGCCGGGATATCGCGGTGGCAGGTGGGGCACGCGCTGGTCCGCGCGTGGACGAGGGCTTGGAGCGTGGACAGAACCCGGGTCATTCGCCTCGGTAGGCGGGTGGGCGCTTCTCGCGGAAGGCGCGGGAACCCTCCTTGGCGTCCTGGGAGCCGATGACCGGCCAGCCGATGGCGTCGGAGACCTTCAGTGCCTCGGCCTCGGGCAGGCCCAGGGTCTCGCGGTAGGTGCGGAGGATGGCCTGGACGGCGAGGGGGCCGCACTCGGCGATCTGGGCGGCGATCTCCAGGGCGGTCCTCAGTGCCTCGCCGTCGGGGACGACCCGGTTGACCAGGCCCATGGCCAGCGCCTCTTGCGCGGTGACGGCGCGGCCGGTGAGCAGGATGTCCATCGCGAAGGCGTACGGGATCTGGCGGGGCAGGCGGATCGCGGAGCCGCCCATGGGGAAGAGGGCGCGGCGGGCCTCGAACAGGCCGAGGGTGGCGGACTCGGCGACCACCCTCATGTCGGTGCCGACGAGCAGTTCGGTGCCCCCGGCCACGGCGTACCCCTCGACCGCGCAGACGATCGGCTTCGTCGGCAGCGCGCCGGAGTCGCGGAGCAGGCCCTTCCAGTGGAAGTCGGGGATGGCCGTGGCGCGCTCCCTGACCCGGGCGTCCTGCGAAGGGGTGCCCATCGCTTTGAGGTCGGCGCCCGCGCAGAACGTCCCGTGCGCGCCGGTGAGGACGGCGACGCGGACCTCGGGCTCCTCGGAGACGTACGCCCAGGCGTCGGCGAGGCCGACCAGCATGTCGGTGGAGAGCGCGTTCCTCGCCTCTGGCCGGTCCATGGTGACGACCACGATGTGACCGTCACGCTCGACCCGGCAGTGCGGTGTGCTGATCGGCAGGAGTTCCACGGGACGACCTCCGTTGGTTCAACCAGGTGCCTGGTGGGAAATTCTGGACGCGTATCGGCTCCCGCGCGGTCTGGCCGCCCGGGGTGAACGAGGGTTCTGGTCGCTCTCCGCGCGGTCTGGCCGCTCGGGGGCGTTTCGCTCCCGCGCGGGATGGGGTCGGGGTTCCGGCGACGCCGGGCGAGACGTCTCGGAGGAGGGCCGATCCTGCATTGAAAAGGTGAGGCCCGTACTGAGTCAAGCGCTTGCTAGGGGCACCCTCCGAGGTTAGTCTGCCCATGCGTACAAGAACAGATTCTTGTTCCATATACCCCGTTCCGCCAGGGCTTGTCGGGATAAAGAGAACGTGATGCACTTCGGTGTGCCGGGGCCTTTCCAGCGAAAGGATGTCCGATGGGTACGCTCGGTTTCTGGAGACTGGCGCAGGCGGACCCCGACTGGGTGGCCGCCGTCGACCCCGACGGCGCGGAACATCGCGCCGGTGACCTCCTCGCCCGTGCCAACCGCCTCGTCCACGGCCTGAGGGAGCTCGGCCTGGTGGCGGGCGAAGGCATCTGCGGCCTCGTGCCCAACGGCTCCGACGGGCTCGTCCTCTATCTCGCCGCCCTGCAGGCCGGCTGGTACTACACGCCGATCAACTGGCACCTCACCGGCCCCGAGATCGGCTACATCGTCGCCGACAGCGAGGCGCGGGCCTTCTTCGTCGACGAGCGCTACGCGCGGGAGGGCCTGCGCGGTGCCGCCGAGTCGGGCATCGCCCCCGAGCGGGTCTTCGCGTTCGGGCGGGTGGAGGGCGTGCGGCCCGTCTCCGAGCTGACCGAGGGGCGGCCGGACACCACCCCCGCCGGCCGTACGGCCGGCGCCACCATGCACTACACCTCCGGCACCACCGGCAGGCCCAAGGGAGTGCGGCGCCCGCTCAGCGGCATGGACCCGGACGACGGCGCCGAGCTGATGACGTTCCTGCTCACACTGTTCGGCATCACCCCCGGCAAGGAGAACGTCCACCTGGTCACCTCGCCGAACTACCACACCGCCGTCACCCAGTTCGGGGGGACGGCCCTGCACATGGGGCACACGCTCGTCTACATGGACAAATGGGACGCCGAGGAGACACTCCGGCTCTGCGCGAGGTACCGCGTCACCAACTCGCACCTCGTCCCCACCCACTTCAAGCGCCTGCTCGCCCTCCCCGCCGACGTGAGGTCGAAGTACGACCTCTCCTCCCTGCGGTGGATGATCCACGCCGCGGCCCCGTGCCCGGTCCCCGTCAAGTGGGCGATGCTGGAGTGGTGGGGTGACTGCGTCTACGAGTACTACGCGGCCACCGAGGGCGGCGGCACCATCGCCACCCCGCGGGACTGGAGGAGCCACCCCGGCACCGTCGGCACCGCCTGGCCGATCAGCGAGCTGCTCATCGTGGACGAGAACCTGGAGCCCGTACCGGCGGGGACACCCGGAACCGTCTACATGAAGATGCGGGGCCTCAGCTTCGAGTACAAGGGCGACCCGGCGAAGACCGAGGCCAACCGGCTGCGCGACCACTTCACCGTCGGCGACATCGGCTACCTGGACGAGGACGGCTTCCTCTTCCTCTGCGACCGCAAGGCCGACATGATCATCTCCGGCGGGGCGAACATCTACCCCGCCGAGATCGAGAACGAGCTGATGGTCCACCCCAAGGTCGCGGACGTGGCCGTGTTCGGCATCCCCGACGAGGAGTGGGGCGAGCAGATCAAGGCCGTGGTCGAGCCCGCGCCCGGCGTCGCCCCCTCACCCGAGTTCGCCGCCGAGCTCATCGAGTCGCTGAGGGGCCGCCTGTCGAAGATGAAGTGGCCGAGATCCGTCGACTTCGTCGCGGAGATGCCCCGCGAGCCCAACGGCAAGCTCCTCAAACGCAAGCTGCGTGACCCGTACTGGGAGGGACGTGAACGTGCCATCTAGCGAAGACACCCCGGCGCCGCTGCGGGCGCGGCACGTACTGGAGTTCCCCGGCGGGTACACGCGCACGACGGGACCGGTGATCGGGCGCTTCCTCACCGAACTGCGCGACGGGCGGCTCGTCGGGGTCCGCACGGCGGCGGGACGCACACTGGTGCCGCCGCTGGAGTACGACCCCGAGACCGGCGACGCGGTGACCGAGGAGTTCGTCGAGGTCGGCCCCGCGGGCACCGTGGAGAGCTGGGCCTGGGTGACCACCCCCAGGAAGGGCCACCCGCTGGACCGGCCGTTCGCCTGGGCCCTGATCCGGCTGGACGGCGCCGACACCTCGCTGGTGCACGCGGTGGACGCCGGAGACGTCAGGGCGATGCGCCCGGGGCTGCGGGTGCGCCCCCGCTGGCGGGCCGAGCGCACCGGGTACATCACCGACATCGAGAGCTTCGTCCCCGAGGTCACCAGGATCGTCTCCGAGGTTCGTGCCGAGTACACGGTCACGCCGGGGCTCGCGCTGCGCCGCTTCCTGGAGGGGGTCGCCGAGGGGGTCCTCATCGGCTGCCGGTGCGGCACCTGCCACAAGGTCTACGTGCCCTACCGGCTCTCCTGCCCCGAGTGCGGGGTCTCGATCACCGAAGAGGCGGTCGTCCCGGACACCGGCACGATCACCACCTTCGCCATCAACAACCTGCCCGACCCGCGGGCCCCCGAGGTGCCGTTCGTCTCGGCGTACATCCAGCTCGACGGCACCGACATCCCGATGATCGCCCTGGTCGGCGGGATCGCGGCCCACGAGGTGCGCCAGGGCATGCGGGTGCGGGCCGTGTGGGTGCCGCAGGAGGAGCGGACGATGTCCATGTCGAACATCAAGTGGTTCGCCCCCACCGGCGAGCCGGACGTGGAGCTGTAGATGCGGGAGATAGCGGTCGTCGCGTTCGCGCAGACCCGGCACAGCGCCGTCGACGAGGGACAGAGCGAGGCCGAGCTCATCCTGCCCCCGCTGGAGGAGGTGAGGGCCACGACCGGGCTGCGCAGGTTCGGCTTCACCTGCTCGGGGTCGTGCGACTACCTGGCGGGCGCGCCGTTCTCCTTCGTCTCCGCGCTCGACGCGCTCGGCGCCTGGCCGCCGATCTCGGAGAGCCACGTCGAGATGGACGCAGCCTGGGCGCTGTACGAGGCCTGGGTCAGACTCCAGCACGGCGACGTCGACTCGGCCCTGGTATACGGCTTCGGCAAGTCCTCCCAGGGGGACCTGCGGGAGATCATGACACTCCAGCTGGACCCGTACTACCTGGCTCCCCTCGGACTGGACCAGGTCTCCTTCGCCGCACTGCAGGCCTCGGCCACCGGGGCGAAACGGGCCGAACTCGACGAGATCGTACGGCGCAGCCGGGCCGACGGTAGGGCGAACCCCTACGCTCTCGACCTGCCGGACCCCTCGGGGCAGGACGCGGAGGTCGCGCCGCTGCGGCCGTACGACGTCGCCCCGATCACCGACGGCGCCGCCGCGGTGGTGCTGGCGGCCGGAGACCTGGCCAGGGAGCTGTGCGAGCGGCCCGCGTGGATAACGGGGATCGCCCACCGCATCGAGCCGCACTACCTGGGCATGAGGGACCTCGCCCGGTCGGCCTCCGCCGCCGATGCCGCACGCGCGGCGGGGGCCGGCAAGGGTGACGTCGACGTGGCGGAGCTGCACGTCCAGTTCAGCCACGAGGAGCTCATCCTGCGCGAGGCGCTGGAACTCGGTGAGGGCACGCGCGTCAACCCGAGCGGCGGCCCCCTCGCCGCGAACCCGGTCATGGCCACCGGCCTCATCAGGATCGGCGAGGCGGCCGCACGGATCATGGACGGCACCGCGAGCCGCGTCCTCGGGCACGCCACGAGCGGACCCTGTCTCCAACACAACCTCGTCACCGTGATGGAGGCGTGAGCGACCATGGGTAACCCCTGCGCGATCATCGGTGTCGGCCAGACCCACTACACGACCAAGCGACGCGACGTCTCCCTCGCCGGGCTGGTCCGCGAGGCGGCCCTGCGCGCGTTGGAGGACGCGGGCCTGACCTGGAAGGACATCGACGCGGTCGTCATCGGCAAGGCCCCCGACCTGTTCGAGGGCGTGATGATGCCCGAGGCGTACCTCGCCGACGCGCTGGGCGCCGCGGGAAAGCCGATGATGCGGGTCCACACGGCGGGCTCGGTCGGCGGGTCCACCGCGCTCGTCGGCGCCTCGCTCATCCAGGGCGGCGTGCACGACCGGGTGCTGGTGGTGGCTTTCGAGAAGCAGTCAGAGTCCAACGCGACCTGGGCCCTGTCCACCCACCTGCCGTTCAGCGCCTCGCTCGTCGTCGGCGCGGGCGGCTACTTCGCCCCGCACATCCGCGAGTACATCCGCCGCTCCGGCGCCCCCGAGCACATCGGCCACCTCGTGGCCGTCAAGGACCGGCGCAACGCGCTGAAGAACCCGTACGCCCACCTGAGGATCCCCGGCATCGACCGGAAGATGGTCGAGTCGACCCCGATGCTCTGGGAGCCGATCCGCTACCTCGACACCTGCCCGTCCTCCGACGGCGCCTGCGCGATGGTGCTGGCCGCGCAGGACAAGCTCACCGGCAGCACCCCCGCCTGGGTGCTCGGTGCGGCGACCCGCTCCGAGCCGATCTTCCGCGCCGGCCGCGACACCGTGAACCCGCAGGGTGGCAAGGACTGCGCGGCCGACGTCTACCGGCAGGCCGGGATCGTCGACCCGCGCAGGGAGATCGACGTGGCGGAGGTGTACGTGCCCTTCTCCTGGTACGAGCCGATGTGGCTGGAGAACCTCGGCTTCGCCGCCGAGGGGGAGGGCTGGAAGCTCACCGAGTCAGGGGCCACCGCCCTGGACGGCGACATCCCGTGGAACGCCTCGGGTGGGGTGCTGTCGAGCAACCCGATCGGTGCCTCGGGGCTGATCCGGTTCGCCGAGGCGGCGCTCCAGGTGAGGGGGATGGCGGGGGAGCACCAGGTGGACGGCGCCCGGCGGGCACTCGGGCACGCCTACGGGGGCGGCGCGCAGTTCTTCGCGATGTGGATGGTCGGCAGCGACAAACCCTGATCCCCCAGGAGGGGTGCGAATGGAGTTCAACCACGCGGATCTGTTCGAAGGACTCGCCGACGCGATCGGGGACCGCACGGCCGTCGTCTGCGGCAACCGCCGCGTGACCTACGCCGAGCTGGACGCGCACGCCAACCGGCTCGCCCACTTCCTGCGGAGCAGGGGAGTGCGCGCCGGGCAGCACGTCGGAATACACCTGTACAACGGCATCGAGTACGTGGCCGGGCTGCTCGCCACCCTCAAGATCCGCGCCGTGCCGGTCAACGTGAACTACCGCTACGTCGAGGCGGAACTGCTCTACCTCTACCGGGACTCCGACATCGTCGCCCTGCTGTTCGACGTGGAGTTCGACGCCAGGGTGGCGGCCACCGCCCCCGACGCCCCCGCCCTGCGGCACCTGATCGCCGTGGGAGGACCGTCCCAGGTCGAGGGCGCGGTGCCGTACGAGGAGGCGCTGGCCGGGCAGCCGGAGACGCGCGGATTCCCCGAACGCTCCGGCGACGACCTCTACATCATCTACACCGGCGGCACGACCGGCATGCCCAAGGGGGTGATGTGGCGTACCGAGGACCTGTTCTTCGCCTTCGGCGGCGGCAACCCCTACGGCGAGCCGCGCGCCACCCCCGGCGAGGTGATCGAGGCGGCCTCGGCCGCGGGAGAGATGACCATGATGGCCGCCGCCCCGCTGATGCACGGCGCCGCCCAGATGGGCACCTTCATCACCTGGTGCATGGGGGGAACGATCGCGTACGTCCGCAGGTTCGACGCGGCCGAGGTGCTGCGGACGATCGAGCGGGAGAGGGTCCTCACGCTCAACATCACCGGGGACGCGATGGCCCGCCCGCTCGCCGACGAGATCGCTACCGGTGCCTACGACCTGTCCTCGCTGTTCGTGCTGAGCTCCACCGGCGCGATCCTCAGCGGTTCGGTACGCGAGCGGCTGGAGGAGCTGCTGCCCGGCAAGATGATCATCGACAGTTTCGGCTCCACCGAGTCCGGCTACACCGCCTCGGCGGTTCCCGGATCCTCCCCCGAGTCCGGGCTGCGCTACCAGGCGAGCCCTCAGGCCACCCTGGCGGTGCTCAACGAGGCTCTCGAACCGGTCAAGCCCGGCTCGGACGAGCTGGGCACCGTGGCCAGGAGCGGCCGCGTCGCCTCCGGCTACTACAAGGACGAGGCCAAGACGGCCCGTACCTTCGTGACGGACAAGGACGGCGTCCGCTGGCTGCTCACCGGAGACATCGCCAAGGTCGAGGCGGACGGCACCATCGCGATCCTCGGCCGGGGCGCCGCGTGCATCAACACCGGCGGGGAGAAGGTCTTCCCCGAGGAGGTCGAGGCGGTGCTCAAGGGCCATCCGGCGGTTTTCGACGCGGTCGTGACCGGCATCCCCGACGAGCGGTGGGGCACCCGCGTGGTGGCGGTGATCGAGCCGCGTCCCGGCACGGCGCCGACGGCCGAGGAACTCGACGCCCACTGCCGGGAGAAGATCTCCGGCTACAAGGTGCCCAGGACCTTCGCCTTCGTCGACGAGATGGTCCGCTCCCCGGCGGGCAAGGCCGACTACCGCTGGGCCAGGACGACCGCCGAGGCCGCCCGTCCCTGACGGTTTCACCGGGCCCTCTTCTCCCGATCGTCACCCGCTTCCTGTTCACGAACGTCACCGGTCTCCCGGCCGGAGGCCGTCAAGACCGTCGACCCGGTCGTCGCCGGTCGTCGCCGGCGGTTCCCGGTTCGGGAAGGGATGCGGGGAGGTACGGAGAAGGGCGCATGGTCCGGTGGGGTGTGAACCGCTCGGGCGCCCGATCCGTTTCCGGGAGGTGATGCGTTTTCTGCGGACCGTCGTCCCGCTCCTCCTCGTGGTCGGCTGCTCGGGGGCCACCACCGTCGCAGTCGAGACCACCGCGCCCGCCGGGGAACGGCCGGACGCCGTCGTCGTCCGGTTCATGAGCTGCGGCGGGATGACGTGCGAGGGCGGCGACAGCATGAGCGTCACCGCCGACGGACGGGCCGGCTCACTGCGCGAAGGGGAACTGGTCGTCGTCCCCCTCCCGGCGGCCGAACTGCGCGACCTGCGGGCCGGGCTGGTCGAGTCCCTGGTCGGCAGGGAGGGCACGCTCGACCGTACGGGAGGAGCCACCGACCAGCCCTTCGCCGTCGTCACCGTGGTGGACCCCGCAGGGAGGACCCACGAGACCCGGCTGGAGGGGACGCCGACGACGGAGGACGCCCCGGTCGTCGCCGCGACCGAGCGCCTCTCGAAGCTGACCGCGCGGATCCGCGCCACCGGCACGCCCGATGTCACCGCGCCGATCACGGTGACGATGTACGAGGACCCGAGTACCAGGCCGATGCGGCAGGCGACCTGGCCCGAGGGGATCATCACCCCGATCGAGGCCGCGTCCGGCGGCAACTTCGGCACCGAGATCTACCGGGGAGACGAGGCGACGGCGCTGCGTACCGCCCTGGGCAAGGCGGCGGAGAACGTGACGGTGACCACCGGAGGCAAGACCTTGATCGCCCGCTGGGAGGCCGTGCTTCCTTGATGTCGAGCGGTGACGCGCCATGACAGGGCATCCGTCACCCGTCGCCGCCCGGGCAGGGCCGGGAACACGCACGGCTGTGGTGTCCCGGCCCTGGGCGGCCTGGTCAGTAGGCGCACTGCACGACGACGTCGTCGAGTTCGACGTGCGCGGAGAACACGTGCGTGTGCCGCTTGCCTACGGCGAACCGCAGCACGACGTCGGTGCGTTGCGCGGTCCAGCTGACCGTGTGGAGTATCCAGCCCTCCGACCAGTCCTGGACGACCGACTTGAGGGCGATGTAATTCCAGGTGTCGGGGTCGATGACCTCAAGGTTGAAGGAGGTCGACGCGTTCCACAGTTGCGTCCAGACGCCGGCGGTGCAGCGGGCTCCGGGATGAGCGCTCACCGGGGTGAGGGTGATGGTCCGGCCGAGCGCGCACCAGTCGCCGCCCTTGTGGGCCTCCATGGCGGCCAGGCCACTGCCGGTGCGGGGCGCGCTTATCGAATTACTGAAGATGGGGCCGGTGCAGGTGCCGCTCGTGGTGAAGCTCCACCGGGACGCCGGGTTCGTCGCCAGCTCGAAACTGTCGGTGAGCTGCCAGATTCCGGCGGACGCCGGCCCGGCCGGGGCGATCACGACCGTGGCGGCGACCATGACCGCGACGAACGCACGAGATAACCTCGAAAGTAAGGGCATGCGCTCAGTATGAGAACCATATGGCGACTTGTGGACCCCGTCTTTCCGGTGCGGATCGCCGGATCGTGCTCTTGACTGTGTTTCACAAGACGCGGGCGCGTGAGGACCGTGAGGTTGAGCGGGCTCGGCGAGCCATGCGTCGCTGTGTCGAACCGGCACACACCGTCGACGAGGAAGAAGAGACAGCGTGAGCGAGCAGGAGAGCTGGCAAGAGCTCAGAGACCGTCGAATGGCCGAGCCGGGCGCGGCCGAGGCATATGAGGCCACGCGTCTCGCCTACGAACTGGGCAGAACGGTTCTCGCTGCTGAGCCGGGGCCGGACCACGGGGAACCTCAAGCTCCGTGAAGTGCCTGCCAGCGAGGCCTCGACGTAGCTTCAAGGGATGAGGGGTTGTTCGGTTGTATGAAAGGTTGTATTCAGAGGCCAGCTGGGGCCAAATACTGAGGCGGGCTGCCCTCGGGCAGTCATCATCAACGTATGGGCGGCGAGAGAGCAATTCTTGGGGGCAACGCGACGCTGGCAGCGCTGCTCTCCGAGGCGGGGTGTTCCCACGGTGCGCTCGCGCGTCGGGTGAACGAGCTGGCAGGACGTCAGGGAGTGGTGACGCGCTATGACAAGGCATCTGTCACTCGTTGGCTACAGGGAATGCACCCGCGAGGCCATGTCCCGGAATTCATAGCCGCTGCGCTGGCCGAACGGCTTGGGCGTGCGCTCGGTCCGGTCGATGTCGGGTTCCTGGTAGAGCCTGAACGTCCTGTCGTGGCTCGCACGCTCACCTATGGTGAGGACGTGGGTGAAACTCTGCGTACGCTTGCCGAACTCGGCTCCACCGATGTCTCCCGCCGCGCGCTCCTTGGCAGTGTGCCCTTCGTCGCCACGGCCTTGATGGACCCGCAGCGTCGCTGGCTGCTATGGCTTCTTGAGGACGATCAGGCCACACATCTGGCTGCTGTCGCGAACAGCGGTCCCGCCGAGCGCGTCCACGCGATGATCGCGATGTTCGACGAGATGGACAACCGCTTCGGCGGTGGACAGGTGCGCTCCAGCGTTGTGCACTACCTCACCAGCGAGGTCGTCCCCATGCTCCATCGATCCGGGACACCCGAACGGCAGCGCGGCCAATTGTTCACTGCGGCGGCGAAGCTGGCCGCGATGGCAGGCTGGAGTTCCTACGACTCGGCCGAGTACGGCCTGGCCGAGCGCTACATGATCCAGGCGCTGCGACTCTGCGCCGAAGGTGGGGACCGAGTGCTGGGCGGACAGATCCTGGCAGGCCTGTCCCATCTGGCTACCAGTCTCGGCCGTCCCGATGAAGGGGTCGCCCTCGCGCGCAGCGGGCTGGTCACCGCCAAGGGCGCGGGAAGCCCGCTCGGGCTGATGCGGCTGCACGCGATGGCGGCTCGCGGGCATGCCGCTCTCAAGCGCTCAGCGGAGACCGCAGCCTCGTTGAAGGCGGCAGATGATGCCCTGGACGCCAGCGACGGACCCGAGCAGGAGTCGCCCTGGGTTCGCTATCTTGATCACCATTACCTGGAGGCCGAAGCCGCCCACTGTTTCCGCGATCTGGGCGATGCTCGCCGGGCCGAGCACCTCGCTGATGATTCGGTGCGCGCCAATGCCGACCGGCGCCGACGCCAGGCCATCAGCCAGTCCGTCCTGGCCACCGCACATCTGCAACAGCGGCGTTTGGACGAGGCCATAGACGCGGCCACCACCGCCCTGAGCCTGCTGGGCACGGTTCATTCCGAACGTTCCGTGCAGGCTCTGCGCGATTTCCGGCACAGGCTGGAACCACACCGCGCGGAGCCGCTGGTACGCCGGTTCGAGCGGCAGGCGCGGCCCGTTCTGGGGGCGGCCTGAGGTCAGTAGCCGTCCGGGGTCGGTGCGTTCTGTGCCCGGTCCACAGGAATATTGGCTCCGGATATGCCGCTCGCCGAATCAGAGAGCAAGAAGGCGATCACAGCGGCGACCTCTGCCGGATCCACCAGCCGCCTAGCGGGGAACTCCCGGGTGAACGCGGCGAATCGTTCTGGTTCTTCGGTGCGCATACGATCCCACCGCTTGCCTGGGATGAGCATGGAGCCCGGAGAGACGGCGTTGACCCGGATCCCGTCCGCCCCAAGCTCCCGGGCCAGCGAGGTGGCCAGGTGGATCTGCGCGGCCTTCGCAGCCCCGTACTGGGACTGAGGTCCCGGCTTCCAACCGGAGATCGATGAGACGATCACGACGGATCCACCGCCTGACGCGCGGAGGTGCGGAGCGGCGGCCGAGATGAGCCGAGCCGAGTGACCGGTATTCAGCTCCCACGTGGTTGTCCAGTCCTGAGGTGTCGCCGAGCCCAGTGCTCCGCCTCTCGCCCCACCGGCACATGCCACGATGCCGTCCAGCCCGCCGAATCGAGAGGCCGCTTCAGCGACGAACTCTTCCAATAGTCCCGGAGTGGTCACGTCCAAGGACGTTATGAACAGGGCGCTCTCACCGTGAACCTTTAGTGACTCGGCAAGCTGACGTAGGTGTTTCTCGCTGCGGGCACACGCTGCCACGAAGCAGCCTTCGAGGACGAGCCTCCGCACAATCTGCTCGCCCAGTCCGCGCGATCCGCCCGTGACGACGACACGCTTTCCGGCCAGGCCGAACCCGGTGCCCCCTGCTGGGTCGATGTGACTGCCGTTCATGTCGTGTCCTCTCTCTGAGTCAACGCCCATGATCCCGCCGAATGGTCCGTGGTGAGCATGTACCACCGCGGGATCCTGCGGCTATGCCCCACCACGCGGGGCGTACAACCTCCGTGCACCCCGGCGTGTCCACAAACACCACCGATGCATCCTTCCGGAACGACCGCTGAAGAGGTTGTCTGAGCACGGCGCCGCATCGCTTCGGACGGTGACGGTGGTCGAGCACAGAGTGCCCGCATCTGGTCTCCAGGAAGGAGCCTGACATGGCTATCGACGGCGTCCCCAGCCCGTCGTACCCGCAGCGCTCTCGCTGCGCGAAAAGGCAGAACGACGCATCCGGAGCGGCTGACCGGAGACAACCATGATGAACGTCACCGACGATGCCGCCCTTTCGAACATGACGCTGTACGCCCAGCTGAAGATGACCGTCGATTCGCTCACTCCGAAAAGGGCACGTGTCTTCACCACGGACATCCTGCGGGCATGGGGAGAACAGGACCTCGTCGATGATGCCGTCCTGATCGTCAGCGAACTGGTCACCAACGCTTTCCGTCACGCACGCCGCCAAGGGCCGGAGGAACTCACCGGCCTCACGGTCCAGAACATCGAGACCGTCACTCTGCTTCTGGAGCTGTGGCCGGACGCCGTGGGCATCCACCTTCAGGACGGCTCGCCGATCCTTCCCGTACCCCGGACTGCTCTTGACGACCAGGAGAACGGCCGCGGACTACAGATCGTCGCGGCTCTCACCCAGTCATGGGTCGCAGCTCCCGTCGCCGCGAACGGAAAGCGGATCACCACCTTCCTGCGTCGCGACAGTGCGCACTCCGCGTGATTTCTGACACCCCTGATCCGCTTCAGAAAGGAGAGCCGTGACATGAGCGCCCCGCCCGCTCGTTCCCACGATGAATCGCCCGCCGCCGAACCTCGCAGAGCGCTACTGCTCGATCTGGACGGCGTTCTGTTCGACACCCGTGTCGTGATGTGCAAGGCCTGGCAAGTCGTTCAGGAACGTCACGACGTGGATGTCCCTTTCGAGGAATACCTGCGCCACGTCGGTCGGCCCTTCCCCGACATCATGCGACAGCTCGGTCTGCGCGAGGTCGAGCTACTGCACGCCACCTACGACGAGGCCTCCATCAAGTGGGCCGACCTCGCCCCACCGTTTCCCGGGATCGAGGCGGCGTTGCATGCCTTCACCCGGGACGGTTGGTCGCTCGGGGTGGTGACCGCGAAGCCGCTCAACCGGGCGGCTCCGCTCCTGGAACGTCTGGACTGTTTGTTCGGTACGGTGCGTACTCCCGGTAGTGAACGCGGCAAGCCGGCCCCCGATGCTCTGTTGCTTGCTCTGGTCGAGCTCGGAGTGGACCCGGCGCAGGCTGTCTACGTCGGCGACATGGCGGTGGACCAGGAGGCCGCCCTACGCGCAGGCATGCGGTATGTCCATGCCGGGTGGGGATACGGAGCTCCCACCACACCATTTCCCGTGGTTGTGGAAACTCCCACTCGCCTTGTTCAGATCGGACGAAACCTGCGAGCTCCTGCGGCATCATCGGCTCCTCCGTGGAGCGTCAGATGACCACGGCCGACGATTTCGCGCTGATCCTCACAAGACAGCCGTCAATCACGCCGAGCTGGAGCTTGGTGTGCGCCGCCAGCCTGACTTCTTCGATGAAACCACACATTCACATGGAGGAACTCGACGCGCATCAGGCCGATCCCGGCGAGATCAAGCGGTATGTCGAGCATGTGATGAGCGCGCTCGGGTCGCCTGCGCTGGACCTCGCCACGACCCCGGGCGGCGCTTCGTGGTTGCACGTTCACCAGGTGCCGGTGCGGCGGCTGGTCTCTCAGATAGTACGCAAACTGCTCGTCCTGTCGGCCTGGCCGCCGTTCGCGACCGCTTCCGGTCCCATCACGGTTACTCCCGGACAGCGGCTCATCGGCGAACGCGACAGCAGTTCACAGGAGTACCGCTCCTACACGATCACCTGGCCGGGAATCGCCTATCTCCTCGGTGCGGAGATCCCTGCCGCGTTGACACCGTCGTCACACTGCTCGTGCACCGGCGTAGAGATCCAGGACGTTCCCATCACCTCCCAGACGGCGGCGGTGGTCGCCCTGTCGTGGTCATCGCGCCACGCCGGGACGCTACTGCCGGTCCTGTCGGAGATAAGCCGTCACAGACAGCGGAGCCTTCTCCTGGATCTGGCCACCGATCCCGCACAACGGTGCCCGAAGGTCGAGGATCCGTTGATCACGGTTCATCGAATTCCACGCACCCGTCTTCTCGCCCCCGGAGGGCTTTCCATAAATACGCGGCAATCGGATGACAGCCGATCCGTGCTGATCGGCGAGCATCTGGTCCTGCTCGATCGTCTGGCCGATCTTGCCGCCTCCCTACTGGAGCGCAGTGCGGGATGCACTCAGCCGTCCTGGCGCGCCACTGTGAACGCCGAAGCATGGCTGGACGACATCCTTGCCGCCACTCGGCCCGCGACGATGCTTCTCAGCAATGACACCAGCCCGCTCGGCGCACTCGCCGTACACGTCGCCGACCGTCTCGGTGTGCGGACCGTCTACGTGCAGCACGGAGCTTGGATTCCCGGATCGGTGGCCTGGCCCGCCCTGCACTGCCGTCACATCGTCGTCATGGGCGGGCGAGACGCCGACCTGGCCGCCGGATGGACACGGCGCGGTGACGCCGAGATCCACGTGCTGGGCCAGCCGCGATTCGACGCTCTCGCTTCAGCGGATCGCCCACGCCAACGCCGATACCTGGACAACCTGTTCACTTTAGAAGGCGGCAGACCGCCGAAACGGATCGCGGTCTGGGCTTGCCAGCCGTTCTCACGCAGCCGTCTGCGAGCGCAGGCGGAGATCCTTCTCAAAGGAATACGAGAAGCGGAGGGGGACTGGGGGCTGATCATCGCTCCCCACCCAGCGCAGGACCCCCACATGGTCAAGGCTCTTCATGGGCCGAGAGTGGCCTTCGCCGATCCAGAGATAGGGGCACGCGGTTGCCTGGCCGGCTCCGACGCCCTCGTGACGGTCTCATCCACATGTGGCATTGAAGCGATGCTGTTGGACGTGCCGGCGCTTGAGCTCCGCCTGCCCGGCGAACAGACCCTCGGTCTGGCCGAACATCAGGTGGCCCGTGCCTGCGTAGACGCGGCCGGTGTGGTCAGAGCCCTCTCTCACCTGGCCGCCTCCCCTTATCGAAGGTCTGTCCCAGGTAGGGCGAAGGACGCCGTGTGCCGCTGGGACGGCGCGACCGCTGCTGCCGTCGCAAAGCTCGCCCTCAGCCCGTCGAGCTGAGCACGTGCTCCTGACAACGACGCCTCGCTCCAGCTGCTCAGCTGATCGCGAGCCAGAAAGGAAAATTCTGATGATGACCTTGACGGCCGACAGCGTCGCCGGGTTGTTCGGCGGGGCAGTGGCTCTGACCATGAACGGCGGGCAGACCGTCAGCCCTCGCGGCATGGCCACCAGGGAGGTTCTGGATGTGAACTTCCGGCTGACTCGGCCACGGGCGAGGCTATTGTTCGCTCCACCGGTCCGCATCCTCAACCCGGCCTTCGCTATCGCCGAGACCGTGTGGATTCTGTCAGGCTCCGACGCCCCATGGATCTTCGACTTCAACGGGCGGCTCCGTCAGTTCGCCGATGAGGGAGTTCTGCGTGGCGCCTACGGCCCGCGGATGCGCCGATGGGGTGGCCAGATCGACCAACTGGCACGGGTCATCGAAATCCTGAGGGCAGATCCAGAGTCCCGCCGTGCGGTGGTCCAGCTCTATGACCCCACCCAAGATGCCGTCGGGCACCGGGACGTCCCATGCACTCTCGGCTTCCGCTTCCATCTGCGGAAGGGACGGCTACACATGTCCACCAGCATGCGCGGTCAGGACGTGTGGGTGGGTCTGCCATACGACCTGTTCTTCACCACCATCCTGCATGAGCTGATGGCCGGATGGCTGGGGGCCGAACTCGGCGACTACCACCACCACGTCGACTCCCTGCACATCTACGAACGCGACATCGATCAAGCCGCCGCGCTGAGGACGATTCCCGAGGCGCCGGAACTACCCGCGCTGGCCACGCCATGGCACGGCTTCGACGCGCTTTTGACGCGGACTCAGACGGGAGAGCTGACCGGCCATCCCGGCTGGGACACAGCAGCCGAAGTGCTCCACAGCTACAGGATGTGGAAAAGCGGTGACCGTCTCGGAGCGCAGCATCTCGCGGACCAGACACGTGGGCCACTGGGAGAGGCATTGCGCGCTTGGTACGAGGAACTGCGGTCGCGCGCGACGATAACGGAAGGGGGCAGGTGAGCCCGGTGACGACATCACCCCTTTCGGTCGTGCTGGGCTTGTGCTCCTACACCCACGACTCGGCCGCAGCGCTGCTGGTGAGCGGCGAGCTGATCGGGTTCGTCGAGGAAGAACGCCTGTCGCAGATCAAGCACACGAGGGACTACCCACACCATGCCGTCCGGTGGCTGTTGCGGGAAGCCGGCATCACCGCCGCCGACGTGGACGCAGTCGCCTACAACTTTCATGCCCCTCACTATTTGGCCACCGTTCCTGACACGGCCCGTCTGCTGCGCTCGGCTGAAACACGGGAACGGGCGCTGCCTCGGGCGGCCGGGTTCGCCAAGGTCGCCTTGCGTACGACCCGCCGTACCCATGACCTGGGCCGGATGTTTCCCGGTGCGCGCGTACGGCCGGTCCTCCACCACAGGACCCATCAGATGTATGCCTTCGCCGCATCCGGTTGGGATTCTGCCGCCGTGCTCGTCGTGGACAGCCTTGGCGAGACACAGACCACCACGATCACCACCGCTCACCAGCGCGTTCCCGGCCGACCTGAGCTTCGTACGCTGCACGCCCTGCACGATCCAGCCTCGCTCGGCTACGCCTATGGCGCCGTGACCGAACACCTGGGCTGGCGGCGCGGAGACGAGGAGGGCACCGTGATGGCGCTGGCCGCTCTCGGCGACCCGGCACGCTTCCGCGACCTGTTCATCCGGGCTATCCGCCTCACCTCGGATGGCTTCACCCTGGATCCGGCTCTTTTCCCGATCCGGGTCCTGTCCTCCGGCTACCCGCGGCTGTCGCCTCGCTTCGTCGCCGAGACCTGCCCGCCCCGCGACTCGTACGCCCCCGTCGAACAGGTTCACCGTGATCTGGCCGCCGCCCTGCAAGAGCGCACCGACGTGGTCATGGTGCACCTGGCCCGTCGTGCTCAGGCTTTGACCAGGTCACGCCGTCTGTGCGTCGGTGGAGGAGTGGCGACCAACTGCGTCGGCATCGGCCGGATTATCGATGCTGGAATCTTCGAGGAGGTTTTCGTCCCTCCGGCTCCCGGAGACGCGGGAACCGCCATTGGTGCGGCAGCGGCCATTCATCTTGACGCGGGTGAACGGCCGTTGTCCGGCATCGCCGGAGCCTGTTACCTGGGTCCGTCCTTCCCCGATCCGGAACTCGACCTGTCGCCATGGCCCACTCTCACGCTGAAACACGTGTCGGGTGACCTTGCCGAACACCTGGCTGAGCAGCTCGTAAGCGGACGTATTGTCGGGCTCTTCCAGGGGCGGATCGAGGCCGGTCCTCGGGCGCTGGGCAACCGCTCCATTCTCGCCTCCCCGTTGAACGAAGGTGTGGTCGAGCGGTTGAACGCCACGGTGAAGTTCCGTGAGCCATTCCGGCCATTCGCCCCGATGGTCCTGGCAGATTATGCCGCCGATTACTTCACCCTCGGGCAGGACGCCCCATTCATGTCCATGGCTTCCGGCGTCACCGATCTCGCCCGTGCTCGGATCCCGGCGATCATCCATGCCAACGGGACCGCACGCCTCCAGACCGTCACCAAGGACCAGAACCCATTCATGTACGCCGTACTGGAGGCGTTCGCCCGCCGGACCGGTGTTCCCGTCCTGATCAATACCTCCCTCAACATCAAGGGCAAGCCGATCTGCGGAACGCCGCGGATGGCGTTGGAGTGTCTGGCCGTCTCCGGGCTGGACGCGCTGCTCCTGGAAGGCAAGTGGGTGACGAAGTGATCATCGGTTACAGCTTTTGGGGTTTTCTTGGACCCGGGATCACCGACACTCCCGATGGAGGACGCAGCCACCGCCGCCCCCTGGTCGACGCGTTGATCAAGCAGGGACATCAACTGGTCTTCCTCCAAGCCGACCGCGACCGGTTGGAGGCCGGTGACGACTTCGACGGTCGCTACACCTTCGCATGCGGACTTCCCGAGATCGACGTGCTGTTCCTGGAATGGCGCTGGAACATTCCAGGCCGCAACACCACTCCGTGTGGAACTCCTGGGCACACCTGCGACCTGCACCGGCAGCATGAGCTTCTGGATCACTACACCATCGCCTCGCGCATCCCGACGGTGATCTGGGACAAGGACCGGCAACTGCCTACCAGCAGCGCATGGCGTCATCGGCCCGGCGTGATCGTGTGTGAGGCCGCCCTCGCGCCCAGCACCGGAGCACGCAGCCTGCTGTTCCCCGTTGATGACGCACTGCTGGACGGCGTCGATTCGCATGCCCTCGCGGCTTCTCCCAGGCCGATCACCTTGGGTTATGTGGGCAACCAGTACGACCGCGATGAGGAGTTCGACACCTACCTCGCTCCCGCCGCCACACGGTTCCCGCACCAGGTCGCCGGAAAGTGGCCCGACACCAGCCGCTGGCCGCACGTCGCTTTTCTCGGGCGAATCCCTTTCCCTCAGGTGCACGAGTTTTACGGTGGCGCGCTGGCGACCGTGTTGCTCCTGCCTCAGCGATACGCACTGGCTGGTCAGGTGACCCAGCGCATTTTTGAGGCGGTCCTGGCCGGATGCCTGCCGCTTGCGCCTGCGGGCATCCGGCGCGTCGAGCGGTTCGTGCCTTCCTGGCTGATCGTCCGTGACGGAGCCACTGTGATCAACAAGCTGGTACATCTGCGTGCCATCGCGGGCAGCCGGGAGCATGTGAAGCTGATCGCCGGGTGTCTGCGCCACCTGGAGCTGTTCCGGCTCAGCGCTCAGGTCCGGACTATCGAAGCAGTGCTGGCCGATCTTGCAGAGGCGGTCCGTCCAGGAAGGGGACTCGGGTGATTCCTCCGTGTGCCCTGGGCGGCGGGCTCGTCGTACTTGAACGAGCCCGCGTCGATGTCCAGCCGCAAGCCACCGGTCTGACTATCGTGGAGCATCATGCAGATGCAGAGGGTCGCCATCGTCGGCTGCGGAGGCAGTGGCAAGTCCCATCTTGCCCGCGAGTTGGGCAAGATCGTGAATGCGCCGGTGACCCACCTGGACTCCGTCTACTACGACGACGGATGGAACCCATTACCGTCCGAGAAGTTCGAGGCGCTCCAGCGCGACTTGGTGCGCGGCGAGCGCTGGGTGATCGACGGCAACTACAATTCCACGCTCCAGGTCCGGCTGGAGCTCTGCGACACCGTCATCCTGATGGACATGCCCACCGTGGTGGCGCTGTGTGGAGTCTTCTCCCGACAGCTCAAGCACGGTCATGGCCAGGACAGGGACAGCGGGATCTACAACCGCATCCACTGGGGCGTGCTGCGCTATGTGGCTACCTACCGGCGCAAGATGCGGCCTCGCGTGTTGGCCAAGATCGAAGAGTACGGCGGGCACGCCGACGTGGTGCTGTTGACCAGCCGACGTCACACCCGCCGCTGGCTGGAGCAGGTAGTCGCTCACCAGACATAACACGTTTCGCCGCCTCCTTCAGGAGGTGGAGCCGGTGACGGCTTCCACCAACCCCTTTCTCGACGCGACAGTGCGAGAAGGGCTGTACCGGGACGCCTCCAGACTGTCCGCCCGTACCTCGGCCCTACACCGTGCCAAAACCAGAGGCCGTCCGGTCGCCGAGGTCATCGCCGACCTGGCGTCCGCACACCTGCTCGCCCCTCAGCCGTCATTGGTGATCGACATAGGATGCGGACGCGGGACCAGCAGCCGTGTCCTGACCGAGCGCCTGCGGCCGAGACGACTCATCGGTATCGACGCCTCAGCAGCGATGCTCGATGACGCCCGCGCCCGGCTCGGAGTCACAGGCGACGCGGCGTCCTTCGTCCAGGCGGACTTTCACCATCTGCCCGTACCATCCGGCACGTGCACAGTGGCCGTCGCCGCGTTCTGCCTCTACCACGCGTCCCGGCCGGAGGCAGTCATAACGGAGATCGCCCGGACCCTTGCTCCGGGCGGCATCGCCATTCTGGTCACCAAGTCCGCTGACAGTTACCGAGACCTGGATGTCCTTGTCGCCAACGCCGGGCTCGACCCGGACGCGCCGCATCGGGAAAGCCTGTACGCGGCGGCGCACAGCGCGAACCTGGCGGGCCTGACCGAACCGGTGCTGCCCATCGAGCACCTCGAACACGAAGAGCACGGTTTCACCTTCGCTGACCTGAGCCACGTCGCCGAATACCTCGCCACCAGCCCGAAGTATCACCTCCCGGCCGAGTTACACGGTGCCCCCGCCGCCATCGCCGTCGCGCTGCGCGCTCGCCTGTCGGACGCGCCGGTGAGCACCACCTCGATCGTCACCTATCTGCTCGCACGGAAACCGGGAGGTGCGCGATGAACACCCCAGTCTTCACCAAGGTCTACCGAACCACGGAGAGTCGCGCGCGGGCCGTACGGCACCACGCATGGCTGGCCGAGCACGCCAGTCCGCTCCGGCAGCCCCGCATCGAAGCGGTCGGAGCAACGTCCATCGACTTCACCTACGTCGATGGGCGCCCCCCGGGCGTGCGGGACCTGCCGATGCTTGCCGCTCTCTTGGGTGACGCGCACGGAGCCGCCTGGGTGAGCGACCTGCACCGGGCACGCCTGGACATTCCCCATCCGCTGCACGCAGGTCACACGATGGCCGATTTCCTTGCTCCCCGCCTTGCCGCGTTCGACGCTCGGCGTCGTACTCATCACCTGACTGATGACGAAGACCTGGCCGCCGCGAAAAGGCTCCTGCATGCCGTCGCCATCGGACCCGTGACGTTCTACAAGGACACCAACCCGCGCAACATCCTTATTACCGAGCAGCGCATTCCGATCATCATTGATGTCGACGATCTCACCCTCGCCCCGTTCGGCTACGACCTCGCCAAGCTCATCGTCACCCTGGCCATGACGTACGGCCCGCTCTCGCTGACTGTCATTCAGAACGCGCTTGCCGTCTACAACCGGGCAGCTGCGGGCCATGACGCCTGCCTGGGAGGCACCAGCATGTCGCTACTGCTCGGCCACGCCGAGCTGCACCGCATCCTCACCGCCCCCTACCTGGGACGCGGCGGCTACCGGTATCTCTGGTCGCAGATGTGCCCCGTCATCCAGCCGGAAGGACACGAATGATCACTACAGAGCTCTTGTTCACCCGGCACGGGCAGGCTCGGTGCAACGTTGACGGCCTGGTCGGTGGCCCGCGCACCTGCACCGGCCTCACCGAACCGGGACGGCGCCAAGCGACCCTGACCGCGCGGCGAATCGCCACCGAGCACGCGGAAGTGCCCTTCACCACGATCTATGCCGGAACTCGGTTGCGCCTCCAGCAGACCGGAGAGATATACGCCGCAGTTCTGGGCTTGCCACTGACCATCGAGCCAGGTCTTGATGGGCCGATCCACGGAGACGCCGATGGCCGACCCTGGCACGAGGTAAAGACCGCCTTCGGCGGAGGCCCTCACGCTCATCCCAGCCGGCCTTGGGCTATCGGATCCGACACGTGGAATGGTTACCTGCGGCGGGCCGGAGTATCCCTGACCAGTTTGATCGAGCGTCACGACGGTGAGCGCGTCCTGTTCGCCGCTCATGGTGAGACCGTGCTTGCCGCGCACACTCTCCTGCTTGGCCTCCCCCCTGGGACCGAAGCAGGATTCACCGTCGATCATGGCTCTCTGAACCGCTGGCAACTTCATCTAAACCGGCTGGGGCAACGCCGCTGGATGCTTGACCGTCACAACGACACCGCACACCTGGCGGCGCTGTGATCGCTGTCGAGGACCCGCGTCTCGTCTTCGCCCGACAGACCCTCGGTCCGGTCAGTGCTGTCTCCATGCCTGGGCTGCCTCCGCATCTGCTGGCACTCGTTGACGTTCATGACATCCACTATGTCGTCAAGCGGCATACCGACTCAGGACGCTTCAGGCAGGAGACGCACGCCTACATCACCGTGGGTCCTCACCTGCGTGACCGTGCCCCGCGAATGGTTGCGACGGACCCGGGCACTCGCTCACTTCTGCTGACCTTCCTTCCAGGGCTGGGCGCCGCCGACCTCCCACCTGGCACATCAGCAGAGCGGGACGTTCATCGCTCCGCAGGGGCCACCCTCCGAGCCCTTCACCAGGTCGTGCCGGGTAACCCCGGGGACGGCATCTCCGCCTTTCTGGCTGAACGGATCCGTTTGTGGGTCGGACGTGCGCGTGTCGCGGGCCTGATCAGCGCGCCCGAGCGGCGCACACTGCTCGCCTGTGCCGACGCCTTGGCCGTCACGGCCATGGACAGTGCGATCTGCCATCTGGACTACCAGCCCAGGAACTGGCTCGTCGGTTCGGATGGGCGGGTACACGTGCTCGACTTCGAGCATGCGCGGCTCGATGCCCGCATCCGGGACTTCGCACGGCTGGAACACCGCCACTGGCGGTCGAACCCCCATCTGCGCCAGGCGTTCTTCGACGGCTATGGCCGGTCGTTGGATGAGCCCGAGCATGACCTCCTCACACGGTTCGGTGTCATCGAGGCGCTCACCGCGCTGGTTCGCGGATACCAGAGCGGTGATCTCCGGCTCGCCGCACATGGCCGTACCCTGCTCGACCAGCTCTTCTGACCGTGTCATCCATTAAGCAGGAGACCTTCTTATGCCCGAAGCCTCATCGCTTTTCTCTGGCGTGCGCCTGCGAACACCGCGCCGAGCCGTCGTCACCGGCACCGCCGGTTTCATTGGCTCCCATCTGGCGCTCGCTCTGCTTCAGCACGGTGTGACCGTGATCGGAGTGGATCGCCGCGGTGCCGGAGCCGACCATGCCGCCGCCGCGAACCTGGCTGCCATGCATGACCACTCCGGGTTCATTTCCATCACCGCAGACCTGCTCACCTGCGCCATTGAACCCCTCCTGCTCGACGCGGACGCGGTGTTCCACCTCGCCGGCATCCCCGGCGTCCGACCTTCCTGGGGTCCGCAGTTCGGCGACTACGTCGCCTGTAACATCCTCGCCACCCAAAGGATCATGGAAGCCGCCACTCGGCTCCGTATCCCGCGGCTTGTCGTCGCCTCTTCTTCCAGCGTCTACGGGGCCACCAACGGTACTCCGAGTAAAGAGAGCGACCACCCACGGCCCGCCTCACCGTACGCGGTCACCAAACTCGCCGAGGAACAACTCTGCCTCGCACATGCCGCTCGTCCGGACTGCGCTACCAGTGTCGTGGCGTTGCGCTACTTCACCGTCTTCGGCCCGCGCCAGCGCGAGGACATGTTCATGCACCGCGTTCTCACCGCTGCTCTGAACGGAAAGGCTGTCCAGCTCTTTGGCAACGGCAGCCAGCGTCGTGACTTCACCTACATCACCGACATCGTCGCCGCTACCGTCGCCGCTGCAACGGCCCCTGCCGACAACAGCGTGATCAATATTGGTGGGGGTGTCACCACCTCTTTGAACGAGGTTATCGACCTCGCTCGCCGACTTACCGGGAAACCAGTGCAGGTCGAGACGGCCAGCACCCGTAACGGCGATGTCCCCGCCACCCATGCCGATCCCCGCAGCGCACGACGCCTGCTGAACTGGTGCCCCCGCGTTGACCTGGCCACGGGAATGGCTGCGCAACTGGACTGGCTCGCCTCCTCTCAGCACGTCGCCGTCTGAGTACACGTCACCCGCCTACCAGGGGAATTCCTTGTGGAGAGCTTCGAGAAAGCCCGGCTGGACGCCTTCTTCCGGCGCATTGCCGAGCACTTCCCCGACGCTGAGTCGGCCTCCTCCGTGATCATCACGCACTTGCTCGCTGAACGCCCGGCCTTCCTCCACGCCATGGCCCGTCTGACCCGCGTCGCGGCGGTGCTGCCCAAACCCAAGTCGATCTTCGAGTCGGCTGCGGCGGAAGCCCGCAAGCACTTCACGCTCGACTCGCTCAGCCGGGCCCGGTTCGCTGACCCCGCAGCCGCGCTGAACTATCTGGAGGAGGCTTCCGCCGGTCAGGACCTGCTGCTTCTCGACATTGGCGGCTACTTCGCCGCTGGCCTGGAGGTGATCTGTGCGCAGTTCTCCGGCCGGATCCGGGGTGTCATCGAAGACACGGAAAACGGTCTGCAGCGCTACCTCGCGCTCGACAAACTGCCTTGCCCCATTTACTCGGTGGCCCGCTCCCCTCTCAAGGAACCTGAAGACCATCTGGTCGGCCATTCGATCGTCTTCTCCACCGAAGCCCTGATTCGCTCGCGTGGTGACATCCTCGGCAGCCTCGACGCCTGCGTCATCGGGTACGGCAAGCTGGGCAACTCCATCGCCCGGACGCTCCACGCCAAGAACGTCCGGGTCGTCGTTTACGACGACGACCCGGTCAAACGGGTCCAGGCCCGTTCCCACGGTTTCCGCGTCTCGAACACCCGCGGCGAGGCCGTCCGCGGTTGCGGACTCGTCGTGTGCGCCACGGGAAACCTCGCTCTGAAGCATGAGGATTTCGCCGTGCTTACGAACGGCGCCTACATCGCCTCGGTCACTTCCTCTGAGGACGAACTCGAACTGACCGCCCTCGCATCTCTCTACCGCCGTGCCGAGGTCGGTCCCCATCTCACCCGCTACTCCACTACCGGCCACTACTTCTACGTCCTGGCCGACGGTAACGCCGTCAACTTCCTGCACGGTGCGACGGTCGGTCCTTATATCCACCTCGTGCAGGCCGAGATCCTCGCTATCACCGCTCTTCTGACCAGCGAGGACCATGCCCCGGGCCTGCATGAACTCTCCCTGGATGCACGCCAGATCATCGCCGAGATCTGGCTTAGCTATTTCAAAGGGTGACCCAGATGTCCGTCAGTCACGACCATATCCGCGCCATTCTCGATGCCTAGCCTCGACATCACCCTGCATCCCGAGGAGATCGGTGGTTATTGCTGGTTGAAGCCCGCCGATTGCTCCTCACCCGGTGTCGCGGTGAAGCTCGCGACCCTCCTGTCCTCGTAGACCTTCTCTATCCAGGAGCCATCCCCATGCACTCATCAGGAGGCGTCACCCCACGCCATGTCGCCGTGATTCCTTGCCGATACGGTTCGACCCGGTTCCCTGGAAAACCTCTCGCACTTCTGGGCGACAAGCCCTTGATGTGGCATGTCTACCAACGTTGCCAGCAGGCCAAGCGCATCGCGGAAACCTTCATCGCCACCGACGACGCACGCATTCAAGAGTCCTGCCGCCGGCTCGGCATGGCCTGTCTGCTGACTCGAGACCATCCCACCGGCACCGATCGAGTCGCCGAATGTCTTCGCTACCTGAAGGCGGACGGCTACCTCAACGTCCAGGGCGATGAGCCGTTCGTCTCTCCGGCGGCGATCGACGCGGTTTCCACTGCCCTGGCGCTGTCGGGTCCGTCGGCCATCGCCGTCAATGCTTGTGCCCCTCTGCGGGAAGTAGCCTCGGTCCTGGACCACAACGTGGTCAAAGTCGTCACTCGTGCCGACGGCGCCGCCCTGATGTTCTCCCGGCAGCCCATCCCGTATCCCCGCGACTCCCGCCCCGCCTACGTTCGGCAACTGGGCCTGTACGGATTCACCCCCACAGCTCTCGAGGCATTCCGTGCACTGCCCCAAGGCGTGCTCGAACAGGCCGAAGGCGTCGAGATGCTCCGCTTTCTCGAGCACTCCATGGAGGTCAGGGTTCTTCTGGTGGAAGACGCCAGTATGTCCGTGGATACGCCAGAAGATCTCAGGCGTGCACACCTCATTCTGGATAGGGAGTAATGGTTGACGAGGGCGAGCGGAGCCGAGCCGGGTGCGGTCGAGGCATATGAAGCCATGCGTCTCGCCTACGAACTGGGCAGAACGGTTCGGGCGATGCGCGAGGGGCGAGGCTGGAGCCAGAACGACCTGGCTCGCGCGGCGGGCATGACCCAGTCGGCCACGAAATGTGGGCCAGATCCTCATTGGAACCGTCATGGCCAGATGCGCCTGCTCTGCAGCAGACGTACCTTGCTGCCTCCGACGACGCTCACGGACGATGCACCGCCAGCCTCCGGTTGGTGACCAAGGCGCAAATCCCCTGCTCACTCCGCAGATTCGGCGGTCACGGAATCCGTCTTTCCTGTTACTGAAAAGGATCTTTACATATGGTTGCGAAGCGTGTGATGATCACTCTGTTTTGGCGCATATGTTCGAAAGGATCGAGTGCACCCATCACAAACAGCGTCTGGCTTATCTGGCCGGACGCGCCGTCGCGCTGCCCTGATCGTGGCCCTGACCATGCCGCTCTCGCTGATGAGCGCGCCCGCGATCGCCCAGGACCCCACGCCACCCCCCACGACCACTCCCGCCCCCAAGACGCCGCCGAGCGCTCCCGCCACGCCCACCGGCAAAGCGTTGGCACAGGCCAAGAAGGACAACCGGCGCATCGAGATCGAGTCACTGCGTTCGGAGACCGCCACCTACTACGCCAACCCCGATGGCAAGACCCTGCGGATGGAGCAGTACCTGGAGCCCATCCGGGTCAAGAATGCAGGCGGCGGCTTCACCCCGATCGACACCACCCTCGTCGAGGCAGACGGAGTCATCAAGCCCAAGGCGGCCAAAGGCGACCTGACGCTGT
Organism: Streptosporangium sp. NPDC006930; assembly: GCF_040635605.1. Classification (NCBI taxonomy): domain Bacteria; kingdom Bacillati; phylum Actinomycetota; class Actinomycetes; order Streptosporangiales; family Streptosporangiaceae; genus Streptosporangium; species Streptosporangium sp. NPDC006930. The sequence goes on from NZ_JBEYID010000003.1 coordinate 129,951, forward strand.
CCGCCGGCGGCAACACCGAAGCGATCAAGAGCAAGAGCGGCGGCCTCGCCGCCCGGATCGATGCTCCGCGCACGTTGCCCAAGCCCATGCTCAACGGCAGCGCCGCCACCTACTCCTCCGTCTACGGCAAGAGTGTCGACCTGGTCGTCACCGCCACCGCGACCGGGTTCCGCCAGCAGATCGTCATCCGGGAACGCCCTGCCGGACCGGTGACCTTCCGTGTCCCGGTGGATCTGCCCAAGGGCATCGCCTTCGGCAGGAACGCCAAGGGGAAGCCGACGCTGAAGAGCGACAACGGCAAGCACAGCCTCGACATCCGGCCCGCGGCGCTGCTGGACGCGGTCGCGGCCGATGCGAACGCCGACCTCGGCGCCGTCCGGATCGGCAGGGCACAGGTGAGCCTGGACGGCTCGGCGCTGGTGTACAGTCCCGACCCGGCCTTCCTCGCCGACCCGGCAACGACGTTCCCGGTGACGATGGCCGCCGTCGACGACGACTGGTACGAGTGCACCCTCGGCACACCTTGTCCTCCCGGCGACCCGATGGACACGTACATCAACGACGTGGACCTCACCGACAGCTGGGACATGCATTACCGCGACCAGATGTGGGTCGGCAAGTCTTACTCCAGTAACATCGCCAAGCGCTGGCGCGCCTACATTCAGTTCCCGCTTCCTCAGCCGAGCGACCCGTTCTGGGGCTCCGAAATTCAGAACGCCGACCTGGAGCTGTGGAACTACCTGTCAAACGACTGCGGCCAGTTCGTCGGATCCGGCATCACCGCCCGACGGGTCACCTCCGACTGGGACCATCTGGACCTGCAGTGGAACAGCCAGCCGTCGGTCACCAACGTGGGCGCGGACACCGAGTACGGGGCCTACAGCCCCGACTGCTCCGGCTCGATGAACTACGAGCACGACCTCATCCACTCAGTCGACACCATCGTCCAGGACTGGGCGGACGGCGAGACGAACTACGGATTCCAACTTCGCGCCGGCGACGAATCCGAACTGCGCAACTGGCGCCGCTACCGAACCCGCGAGCAGACCAGCGGCTACCCCGCCCACGGCCCCAGACTCACGGTCGACTTTGAGCCTAAGCACCCCAGGGCCGTGCTGCTCTTGGCTCCTGGCGAGTCAACGCCAGTCACGCGGGAAGAACTAGAGGCATTCGCCGCCCAAGGGCGCCTACGAGCCACTGAACCGTCGCCTGAGCCGGTTACTGCCGCGGAAATGGAAGCGGCAATGGTGAACTCACCTGACGCTAGCACTATCTCGACAGATGACCTTCAATCGCCTCTTCTTGCACCTGTTGACGGGACTGTTGCCCGCTGGTCCTTTGCCGAAGGAACTGGCAATGTCGCTGCAGATTTGTCTGGCAATGATCACCAGGCGACCGTGAATGACAATGTTATCTGGACACCAGGGGTCACTAATTCAGCACTGTCGAACGTGAGCGTTGCTGGAACAGGTGAGAAGACTAGCGCTGGGCAGAGACTTGAACCAGCACGTCAAGCGGCAGCGCAGAGAGCTGTTGCCAAGGGCAAGCCCGTCGAGGTCGCTGAAACAACGACTGCGACCAGCATCACATACGCTCAACCTGACGGAAAGTCTTTTAAAACCGAGATCGCGGCCGGTCCGGTGCGGACCCGGCAGGGTGGCGTGTGGAGGCCGATCGACCCCTCGTTGGTCGAGCAGAGCGGGACGCTCAAACCTAAGGTGATCGACTCCGAAGTCGACATGGAGGTCTCCACCGGCGGCACAGGCGCGTTCGTGAAGATGACCACTAACGGGCGACGGTACGCGCTGACCTGGCCGACCACGCTCCCGAAACCGACGGTCAAGGACAACGTGGCCACCTACACCGATGCGGCTGGCAAGGGTGCCGATCTAGTGGTCACTGTGCTGCCGACCGGGTTCCGGCACGACGTGGTGCTGCGCGAGCGGCCCGCCAAGTCACTGGAACTGCGAATCGGGGTGGACACCGGCAGCCTGACCCTTACCGAGGGTAAGGGGGGACGCCTGCTGCTCACCGACACCAAAGCCGGTACGACCGGCACAGACAAGAGTAAGGACAACAAACTCGTTGCCTCGGCGCCGCAGCCGGTGATGTGGGACGCCTCCGCCGGGGCTCACCTGGCCCAGGGCCGTCTTCCGCGGGCCAGGCACGCGAAGATCGCCACTGAGGTGGTCACCACCGGCGGTCGCACGGAGCTGGTGCTCAAGCCCGATCACGCGTTCCTGTCCGACCCGGCCACGAGGTATCCGGTGCGGGTGGATCCGACGACCACGTTGCCGTTCAACCACGACGTGGAGGTCTCCTCCACCAACGACGCCGACTGGCCGGCCGACCCGACCAGCCCCGTCATGATGGCCGGTACCCAGACCGGCAACCTGAAGTACCGAGTCCACCTGCGCTTCGACACCGCCGGTCTAACCGGCGCCACGGTGAGCGACGCCAAGCTGTCGCTGCTGAACATCGCCGCCCAGGGGTGCGGGAGCACGGTCGGCGCGGGCATCCAAGTGCGCCGCCTGACCAGTGCGTGGGATGAGAACAACCTACACTGGGCCAACAAGCCGACTTCCACCACCGAGGACGCCCAGACCAACAGGGCGGGCTACGACTCGGCCTGCGCCGATCCCACCGCGCTGGAGTGGCCGGTCACCGCCATCGCCCAGGACTGGGCCGGCGGCGCGGCCAACCACGGCCTGGTGCTGCAGTCACCGACCGAGACCAACGTCAACAACTACCGAGTGTTTCCCGCCTCGGAGGAAACCTTCGAGTTCAACAGCCCGCCGACGCTGACCGTCACCACCACCGGCCCGGCCTCAGCCCCGACCATCGGCGCCCTGGCCATCACCCCCGCCCAGAACTCAGGTGGCACCACGACCGTCACCTCCCTCACCCCACAACTCGCCGCCACCGTCTCCGACACCATCGGCGGCACCCTGACCGGCCAATTCGAGATCGAACACGACCCGGCCGCCACCGGCCAGGGCACCGGCCAGATCTGGACCGCCACCTCGCCTGCGGTGGCCTCCGGCAGCCCGGCCACCGTCACCGTCCCAGCCGCCAAGCTGACCGACGGCTGGAAGGTCCGCTGGCGGGCCCGAGCGGCCAACACAGGCGCCGCCACCACCTCGGCCTGGTCGGCCTGGCAGACGGCGACCATGGACGTACCCAACCCGACGGTCGGCGCCTTCCAGGTCACCCCCTCACAGGTCGTGAACGGCGTCACCGTCACCACGAGCGTGACTCCCACCCTGCGCACCATGGTCAACGACCCGGCCGCACAGCCGCTGCGTGCCGAGGTCGAACTCGAGCACGACCCGACCGCCACCGGGCAGGGCACCGGCCAGATCTGGACCGGCAACACCGACAACGTCGCTTCCGGCACCCAGGCCGGCATCACCGTCCCCGGTGGGAAGCTGACCGACGGCTGGAAGGTGCGCTGGCGGGTCCGGGCGGTGAACACCGCTACCACAGTCGGTTCACCATGGTCGGACTGGCAGGCCCTGACCATCGATGTCCCCGACCCGGTCTCCGAACCGTCCGTGGGCGCCCTTCAAGTCATCCCGTCCCAGGAAGTGGGCGGCACCACCGTCACTCCCACCAGCACTCCGGCACTGTTGGTTCAGGTGAGCGACCCAGCCGGCAAGCCATTGCGGGCCGAGGCCGAGATCGAGCACGACCCGTCCGCACCCATCGGGCAGGGCAGCGGCCAGATTTGGACCGGTGGCGCCGACAACGTCCCGGCTGGCACCCAGGCGAGCATCGCCGTCCCAGCGGACAAACTGGCCGACGGGTGGCAGGTACGCTGGCGGGCCCGCGCGGTCTCATCCACCGCCACGTCCATCTGGTCGAGCTGGCAGTCCTTCACTATCAGCGTTCCCCAGCCTGGCGAGGAACCCTTGGCCCAGACCGCTGGGCCGGTGATCCGCACCGACCAGAGCTTTACGGTCGCTGCCTGGGTCAGATGGAACGACGCTAACGGCACTTACACCATTCTGGAGCAGAAGGGTACACATACTGCGCCATTCCGCCTGGGTAACGATCCCGAAAAGGGCTTGGTTTTCACCCTGGCCTCGTCTGACACAGCGAGCGCTTTACATGAAGGGGTAATGTCCGGCGTTAAGCCCGTCCCCAATGAATGGTTCCACCTCGCCGCCGTGTATGACCAGACGGCCAGCACAGTGAAGCTCTACCTGAACGGCAACACGATCGGGTTGCCGGAGGCGGAGGAGGGCGATGATGTGGACGTTATCGGAACCGTGCCGATCAGCTTCCCGTCGTGGAATTCCACCGGTCCGCTAACCCTCGGCACAAGCATGATTGGCACCTTAGACGAGGTATGGGTTTACAACCGGGTGCTGTCGGACTCGGAAATCAATGAACTGGTGGACGGCAGCCTTATTGGGGAAGAGCTTCCCGCTGGCAGCCAGAGCACATCGCGTTCAGCCATCAGAGCGGTGGCCAAGGAACCGATGAAGTACGATCGCATCACACCAGAGGAATGCTGGGAGGAGTTCGAAGAGAACAACAAAAATAAGGCATTTTGGGCGAAGAACCGCTTCAGCTCCTGCCAGACACACATTGTGAAATTCGTCTCCGATGGAGCCGATCAAGGTCGGTTCTATCTTATGCTCATCGCTAGCACCTTCAACGGCTCTGAGGGACAAGCAGCTGGGCAGACAAGTCGAGATATGTACTTCGACGTGTATGCGCGGGAGTTTACCTTTAGCGACTATGATTTCTTGGAGGGAGAATACACCGTCGGCCTCAGTCCTGCGCGAAATCAAACTGCCTGCCGGCATATCACTCATTGGGGAGGTAACCCGCAACACAATAATACAATGAAGACTGGTGAAGAGCTCCGAACAATTGCTCACCCGTCCGATGAAGATTACGAAAAGATAGCTACGTGGCGATTTCGTGCTGCTCCTGGAGACACGAACGGAACGGATCTCATCTCGAATTGCAATTTCTCGCCATGGATCAAAACTGAAGGGACATGGTCCGATCCCATTAAACCCGAATGGTCGAACGGGGCAACTCCTCAAGACTTCAAGCTCCGCTGCGACTCCGCAGCATATATCAACAAGCAGTTCATTGGCGGATGTGTAGCGCCAGTTTCTCCGTCCATTGAATGGAAGCTCGGAAGCGACTACGACATCGCCTATAAGCACGTGTGGAAGGCCTGTTACGACAAGGCAGACACCTATCCTAAGAAGCCGACTAAGGAAATTAAAGGCTGCTATAACTACTCCACAAATTCGATACCCAGCCCAGGTGATCGGCTCACCCGAAGCACCGACAAACAGGCCGAGACAACAAGAGGTAGAGCGGTAAGCCGCTGCAGGAGCCTCTGGAAAGAGTACGGCAAAGCGACGCCCATTCCGCAAGATTGTGACGAATTCCCGCCCGCGACCGCGCTGGAACGTACCTCTGACCGCGATAAGCATCGGCACTTATCTGTCTGCGCCATGGATGGGAGAGAAACAGGGCCCAACCAGAGGGCGGGAGCGTACCTCACTCGCTTCTACAGTCGGGAAAGAGTCTTGCGAGCGGGCGCAGATAGCTGGTTCAACCGCTTCTCTTCTCCTCAAATGCCCAACATAGAGACAATGGACCAACTTTGTTGGAAGCCCGCGGACCAAAATTCGCGATACGCCAAACCAGGAATGGTTCCGTAGCTTAATGGCGTTCCTTGCCGTCACCGAAACTTCGGCGACGGCAAGGAGCGCTTGTCTTCACCCTGCCTTCTAAAAATTAGAAAAGGATCATTATGGACGTGCAGTCGGCTATCAGTCACTATAAGTCGTTAATAAACGAACTTGAATGGCTTGGGCCTTGCATGGGGTGGACCGTGATCACGCCGCACCGTGACATCCTTCCGTTAGAAGAAGTCGTGGCCCGTCTTGGCCTCGACCCAACCTCAGCGTATACATCTGGAACCGGCATATTTGGCGAAGTATCCCTCGGGCAAATTAATTCATCAACAATGTTATTCGAAGCCAACGCTATCTCCTATGTGGGGCAACCATCCGTTCTGGGTGCTATCAGTGAGAATGCTGAGGTGTGGCATGTCTCTTGGACTGGTACAGCCCAAAAAAAGCTTCGCGTTGCCAGGGATGGTGAAATAATAGTTGAAATCCCTGACTTCGACTATAAGATGGCTAGAGGGCCTCGAGTGGATATAATCAGTTTAGAAATGGGCTTGCTGCGGCAAGTCGCTCGACGTCGCTGGCCAACACTTTCCGCTACCGCCATGGCTATTATTGAAAAACGAACTGGAGCTCATCTTAATAAAGAGTGGTTAAGCACTCCTCAATACACTGTTTCTGTCGACACCCTTTAGGGGGAATACATAGCTTCGTAAAACTTGACCAGCGGGACCGCAGTTAGGAGCCGTTCTCGTTGTAACACTTTGAGCTTGTTGTTTAACTTCGGACCCGTACATCTGCTGTTATAGGCCATACCAGGCTGTGACAGCTCGGACGCCGGACGTGAAAGTGGCCACCGCCTCATCGTCGCGTCACCAAGACGTCACGATGAAGGCGGTGGCCGTGAGGTCCATGCTGACACGCGTTGCGGTATGCAGCCCAGATGTGCACCAGGAAGGTCTCCGTACCGAAGCGCTGGCGTATGAGGCGATCTTGCGTCACACCGTGCTGGTCATGGCCACCCTGGCCATCTACGCGGTCAGCGCGGCCGACGCCTGGTGTCGCACCGATACCCAGGCCCCGCCACCGGTCAGGCCCGACCAGCGGCCACCCGCCGAGCCTGGCATGATCCCGCTGACGGTCGCCGAGATCAAGCGCCTGTTCAGCGCCGCGACCACCCGCACATCATCGCTGGAACACACCGCCCATTGGTCAGCCTGGCGACGGCGACACCAAGCATGCGCCCGCTGGTTCCACCGCCGCGCCCACCTGGCCACGGCATACACACAGCTCAGCTAACAAATGGCGGCTGCCGTACCAGGTGTCAATCGTTACAATTGACAGGTCGGACCATGCAATCCAATTCGCGCCTAGCTGACTGAATGGACCCATCTACGTGAGAACCTTCCCTGCCGAAGGGCAGAAAGATCTTGTGGTTGATTATGGCCTCTATGATTCGTTCTTTGCAACGTGGGTCGACATCGAAGACATCAATGCCGTGGCCGCGCACCTAGAAGTCGCGCCAGCGGTGAAAAAGGTATGCGACTTCCCGGCCGCTGTGCGTTCATGTGAACCCGACCCCAGGGTTCAATGGTTCTGGATAACTCGACATGCGCCTGGCTGGTCTCATATTCTCACCCTAAGTGGGGCAAGCCCGGACTCAGACGTCCTTAGTCTCAATCGCCGACGTGTTTTCGAGCTTGCATATATTGGGGGAATCGAGGAGCTCTACCCTCTGGCCTACACCTACGATGGTGAATCCGATGCTGAATTCTTCGATATTCCCGAATACGCCCCGTACTGGGAGGATTTAATTTATACTCACCGTATTTCGGAAGATGAGGAGTTCGAGCAGGAGCTGATCATCATGGGTAGAATCACCGGGCGATTTTACGATCAGGAATTCTTCTCCTCGCAAGGGTTGCTGTGCAGGATGCCATGATCTCCTGACTCGTTGACTCACCCTTTTGGTGCGCGCTTGAAAAGGTGGCTATCTGGCCCGGCGACGGGAAAATGGCCCACGGCGCCGGTCGCGGCGGCGTTCTGAGCAAGACCGGCAGGGCGCACGCGTACACGCCGGTGAGCAGCAGACCGGCCAGGGTAGAGGTGATGTTGTACCTGCTTCGGTTGGTCGGTCGACGGAAGGGAAAGCGCTTACCGTCGGGCGGGTAGCCTGGCGTGGCAGGCTCCGCTGAGGAAAGGCTTTCGTGGTGATCCACTCAATCGACCCCAGGACCGGCGAGTCCTTCGGTGATCCCTTCCCGCTGACCTCGGACGACGAGGTGGACGCGATCGTCGGTGCGGCTCTCGCGGCCGGGGCCGCCTGGCGTTCCGCGGACCGGGCGGCGACGCTGGAGGCGGTCGCGGCGGCGCTGGAGGCGAACGTCGAGGAGCTCTGGCGGGCCGCCGACGCGGAGACCGCGCTCGGGGAGACCAGGCTGCGCGGGGAGGTGGCGCGGGCCGCCGGGCAGTTCCGGCTCTTCGCCCAGGTGCTGCGGGACGGCGGGCACGTGGAGGCGGTGATCGACCACGCGACGGCCCAGCCGCCGGTCCCCGACCTGCGGCGGATGAACCACCCCCTGCCCGGTGTGGCCGGGGTCTTCGCGGCGAGCAACTTCCCCTTCGCCTTCTCGGTCGCGGGCGGCGACACGGCCTCCGCGTTGGCGGCGGGATGCCCGGTGGTGGTCAAGGCCCACGACGGGCATCCCGGCACGTCGGAGCTGTCGTGGCAGATCATCCGGGGCGCCCTGCCCGACCCGGCACTGCTCGGCCTGGTCCGCGGACTCGACGCGGGTAAGCGGCTCGCGAGGCACCCGTCCGTCGCGGCCGTCGGGTTCACCGGCTCCATTCCCGGGGGCAAGGCGATCCAGGCGCTCATCGCCGAGCGGCCCGACCCCATCCCGTTCTACGGCGAGCTGGGCAGCGTCAACCCCGTCGTCGTGCTGCCCTCGGCCGCCCGCGACGGCCTCGCCCAGGGGTTCGCCGCCTCGCTCACCCTCGGCACCGGGCAGTTCTGCACCAACCCCGGACTGGTGTTCGTCCCCGACGACGCGGACCTTCTGGCGTCCATCTCCAAGGCGGTCTCCGAGACCGTGGGCGGGCCGATGCTCACCGAGCGGATGCGGGGTGGTTTCCAGCACGGGCTGGCCAGGCTCGGCAGGCTCACCCCGCTCGCCGAGGGAAGGCCCGGCGAGGGGGCGTTCGCGGTGACCCCGCAGGTGTTCGTCACCGACCTGGCGACGTTCGCCGCCGACCTGCCGGAGCTCGTGGAGGAGTGCTTCGGCCCGGCCGCCGTCGTGGTCGTCTACGCCGACGCCGCCGACCTGCCTGCCGTACTGGAGAGGCTGGACGGCTCGCTCACCGCCACGGTCCACGCGACCGACCCCGCCGAGGCACACGAGAGTGCCGAGGTGCTGCTCAGGAAGGCAGGACGGCTGATCTGGAACGGCTGGCCGACCGGTGTGGCGGTCCGCTGGGCGATGCACCACGGCGGTCCCTGGCCCGCGAGCACGGCCGCCGCCCACACCTCGGTCGGCGCCGCCGCGATCCGCAGGTGGCTGGTGCCCACCGCCTACCAGGACTGGCCGGCCGAGCTTCTGCCGCCGGAGCTGCGTGACGACAACCCCCTCGGCATCCCCCGCCGGGTCGACGGAGTCCTCGTGGAGGGGCACGCCTGACGCCTCCCGGCGGTTCCTGGACCCGCCGGAGAGGCGCCTTGTTGCGGCGTGCCCCCCACCGGCCTCGCCGATGCCTCTTCGGCGCGCCGGCTCTACCGGCCCGAGGGGAGAACCCGAGGAACGGACGGCTCGTGAACGACGGGTCGTCCGGGTCCGCGGTGCCGGGCCGACGCGTTCTCAGCCGATCTCGCCGATCCCCGCGTGCATGGTGGTGGCGACGGCCCCGCACTGCGAGCACATCTTGGAGGAGGGGAACCACCGGTTGATCTTGGCGAAGGTGCGGCCGTAGCGTTTCGCCCTGTACTCCAGCATCCCGACGAAGGCCGACCAGCCCGCGTCATGGACGCTCTTGGCCAGCCGGGTGCGGGTCAGGCCCCTGACCGACAGGTCCTCCACGTAGACGGCTTGGTTGTCACCGATCAACTGGGTGGAGAGCTTGTGGGCGAAGTCCCGGCGCGTATCGGTCACCCGGGCGTGAGCGCGGGCGACCTTGACGACGGCCTTGGTGCGGTTGTTCGACCCCTTCGCCTTACGGCTGAGGGCTTTCTGCGCCTTGCGGAGCTTTTTGGCCGCTCGGCGCAGGAATCGAAGGTTGTCGATCTTCCGGCCGTCGGACAGCACCGCGAAGTGGGTGAGGCCCAGGTCGACGCCGATCTCGGCGGTGACCTCGGGCAGCGGCTCCTCGGTGGTCTCGACCGCGAACGAGGCGAAAAATCTGCCCGCCGCGTCTTTGATCACCGTCACCGACGACGGCTCCGACGGCAAGGTCCGTGACCAGCGCACCACCACCTCGCCGATCTTCGGCAGGCGCAACCTCCCACCCGCCGTGACCGTAAACCGGGCGTTGCGGGTGAAGCGGATCGCCTGGCGGCTGTCCTTACGCGACCGAAACCGGGGCAAGCCGACCTTCGGCCCCTGACGCTTGCCGGTGATGGAGGCGAAGAAGTTGCGGTAGGCGGTGTTCAGGTCGGCCAAAGCCTGCTGCAACACCACCGCCGACACCTCGCCCAGCCAGGCGCGCTCCGGCGTCGCCTTCGCGGCGCTCAGCCGCCGGGACAACTCCCCGTCACACAGGTAGGCCAAGCCCGCCCGGTGGGCATCCTGGCGGGCGCGCAGCCCGTCGTTGAACACCACCCGCGCACCCGAACGCCCGCGCCGGCGCCTGATGCTGAGCGGCGTCCGGATAGAGCCGGTACCGGTAACGAAGCTGCACGGCACCGATGGTTCCATGACGGAGCGTATGAGTGTTCGACAACTCTGCGACAACCTGGGGCACCGGATCGGCGTCGCCCCCTTCACCGGCGAACCCACCATCGTGGAGCGGCACGGGGAGCCACGCGCCGTCCTGGTGTCTTACACCTGGTGGGCCGAGTGGCGCGACCAGGAAGGTCAGGGCACGGTCGCGCCCTAGCGGGCACTCTCGCGCGGGCCTTCACTCCCGTGCGTCGGTTCTCAGGGTGGCGGCGGACGCGGCCGGGGCGGAGAGGACCGCCAGGGATAGCAAGGCGGTGAGCGCGACGGCTCGTTTCACGGTGATTCCTTCACTGGTCAGGGGGGGAGGCTGGTGCGGCCCCGGTGGTCTTTCTGGTACTGGAGCGGGCGCACCCAGGTCAGGGGTGGACACGCCCGCTCCAGGGCACCCGCAGTTCCGAGTAGAGCGCGAGCCGTTCCGCGCTCGCCGCCGTCACCTCGGCGATCCTGGGCAGTACCCGGCGCTCGTCGCCGACCTCCTGGAACACGTCCGGTATGGCGAGCGGTTCCGGCGCGAGCCGTACCGCCTCCAGGACGCGCATGAAACCCGCGGTCCTCTCCAGGGGTACGAGCAGCTCGGCGCCGTCGCGGAGGTGCGCGACGAGGTTCTCCAGCAGGTCGGTCCTGGGGTGGACGACCGAGGTCCCGTCGAACTCGACCCGGTCCTCGGTGTAGGTCAGCCGGATCCGCCCCCTCTCGCCGTGCACGATGAGGTACGGCTCATGCCGCCGGTCCGCGCACAGCGAGGCCGCGACCGTCACCGTCGTCCCGTCGTCCATCCGCACCCGTACGCACGAGGTGTCGTCCGCCTCGATCGCGTTGGCCCGGTAGAGCTCGACCTCGACGTTCTCCACCGCCGCGCCGGAGACGGCGAGCGCGGTCGCGGTCGCGTGCGCGAGCGGGTTGGTGAGGACGCCGTCGCCCGTGGGAACGCCGCCGGCCTCGCGCCTTCCCGCCCACGGCACCCGGTCGTAGTAGGAGTAGGGACGCTCCCACGCGCCCGCCGCGCCGATCCCGGTGACCCGGCCGATCGTCCCCTCGGCGACCATTCGCCGGATCGCGGGGATCGCCTCGGAGCCCAGGCTCTGGAATCCCACCTGGCAGGCGAGCCCGGTCTCCCCGGCCACCGCGACGATCCGCAGGTAGTCGGCGTACGTGGCGGCGGGCGGCTTCTCCAGCAGCACGTGCGACCCGGCGCGCAGCGCCTTCTCCGCCAGCTCGGCGTGGGTGTGGATGGGGGTGCACAGGATCGTCACGTCGGCACCGGTACGCCCGATCAGCTCGACCAGGTCATCGGAGAACTCCGCGCTCTCGGGCAGGTCGTCGACGGGCCGCACGTCGCATACCCCCGCGAGCCTCACCAGCCCGGCCTCGGTCAGCCGCCGCACGTTCGACAGATGCCACCAGCCGTGCCCGTGCGCTCCGGCGAGCACCACGCGAACCGGTTCCATTGCGCCATCTCCCATCGCGGTCCCGGGCCCCGGCATCCTGCAACCGGTTGCAAGAAACATTGATGACATCTGCGATTAACGTCAAGGGCCCAATTTAGTAAGGCGCTTCCCATCTGCGCGTTTTTCGATATTTCCGATCGCCAGGGCGACGCGATCGCTCCCGTATCGTTTGGCGGACCGTCCGATCTCGACGTTGACAGTCGCGCAACCGCTTGCACTAATGTGCTTCAAGGCCCCATGGTGGGCCAGGGCGAAGGAGCACGGTGGCAGCGACGATCAGGGATGTGGCACGGGCGTCGGGGGTGCACGTCTCGACGGTGTCCCGCACCTTCTCCGCGCCGCACCTGGTGAACGCCGAGACCCGCAACCGGGTGCTCGCCGTCGCCGAGGAGCTCGGCTACCGGCCCAACCGTGCCGCGCGGGCACTCACCACCGGCAGGACCCACAACATCGGCCTCATCGTCGCCGACATCTCCAACCCGTTCTTCCCGCCGCTGATCAAGTCCGCCCAGGCGCAGGCCAGAGCCCGCGACTACCACGTGTTCGTGGCCGACACCGACGAGGACCCGCTGGTCGAGGAGGAGCTGATCCAGACGCTCGCCAAGCAGGTCGACGGGGTTCTGCTCTGCAGTCCCCGGCTGTCCAACCGGGTCATAGAGCGCCTCCGCGCCGACGTGCCGTTCGTGGTCGTGAACCGCAGGGTGAGAGGCATGCCGACGATCCTGATGGACGTCGGCCAGGGCGCCCGCCTCGCGATCGAGCACCTGACCCGGCTCGGCCACCGCAGGATCGCCCTGCTTCTGGGGCCGACCGGCTCGTGGACCAGCGGTGAGATGCGCGCCGCCGCGACCGCGATGGACGGCGTCGAGCTGGTGATCCTCGGCCCGAACGCGCCCACCGAGCAGGGCGGCCTCGCCGTCGCCGCCGAGGTGATCGCCGCAGGGGTGACGGGCGTGCTCGCCTACAACGACCTGGTGGCCATCGGCCTCATCGAGGGCCTGTACGAGCGCGGCGTACGCGTCCCGGACGAGGTCAGCGTGGTCGGCGTCGACGACATCGTTCCCGGACGGCTGAACCGCCCCAAACTGACCACCGTGGCCATGCCCACGGCCGCCGCCGGGCGGATGGCCGTGGACCTGCTGCTGCAGTCGTTCGACGCCGGCGCCACCCCCACCCTGGCCACCCTGGACACCAGCCTGGTCGTCCGTGAATCCACCGGAGAGGCACGAAAATGAGCTTCGGAACCACCCCGTCGGGCGAGCGAGTCGAACGGCACGTGCTGTCGAACGGGCCGATGCGTGCCGCGATCCTCAGCTACGGGGCGATCCTGCAGTCGCTGGAGGTCTCCGGCGTCAACGTGGTCCTCGGCTACGACAACCTCGGCGACTACCTGACGCGCAGCCGCTACTTCGGCGCGGTGGTCGGCCGGTACGGCAACCGCATCGCGGGCGGACGCTTCACCCTCGACGGCCGCGACCACGAGCTGCCGATCAACAACGGTCCCAACAGCCTGCACGGCGGGCCGCACGGCTTCGACACCCGGGTCTGGCGGATCACCCACGCCTCGGACACCGCGGTGACCCTGGAGTACGTGAGCCCGGACGGCGAGGAGGGCTATCCCGGCACGCTCACCGTCGCGGTCACCTACACGCTGACCGCCGACGCGATCCGGATGGACTATCGCGCGGCCACCGACGCGCCGACCGTGCTGAACCTCACCAACCACTCCTACTTCAACCTCGCCGGGGGCGGCGACGTCCTCAAGCACGTGGTCCGTATCGACGCCGACCACTACCTGCCGGTCGACGCCACGCAGATCCCGACCGGGGAGATCGCCCCGGTCGCCGGGACCCCGTTCGACTTCACCTCGCCGCACGAGATCGGCGAGCGGATCGCCGACCCGCTGCTCGGGGACGGCTACGACCACTGCTACGTCCTGCGCGGTGGCATGGAGGTCCGCGAGCCCGCCGGAGGGCTCACGATGGAGGTCACCACCACCGAGCCGGGCGTGCAGTTCTACACGGGCAACTTCCTGGACGGCGTCGCCACCGCGTACGCGAAGCACGCGGGCCTGTGCCTGGAGACCCAGCACTTCCCCGACTCGCCCAACCAGTCCCACTTCCCCTCGGTGGTCCTGCGTCCCGGCGAGCGGTTCGAGTCCACCACCACCTACCGCTTCACCTGACGGGCACCGGGCCCTCCGGAAGAATTTCCGGAGGGCCGGGCAGGGAGGTCCTTCCGAGGGTTCGGGACTCATGTCCCGCCAGGCTCCTCGGCGGGCCGGAAAAGGGAGGGCGGAGGAGGCCGAGGCGGGGTGTCTGCCCCGCTCAGGCCTTGGCCGCGGAGCTCTCGCCGCCGAAGGCCGCGACGGCTCCCAGGCCGAGGTAGACGAAGCCGCTGGTGACGTCCAGGCGGCGGCGGGCGCGGGCCGAGCGGCGCAGGCGGCCCGCCACGGCCGAGGAGAGCAGGGCGAAGGCGCCGTCGCTCGCGATGCCGAGCACCGTCCAGATCAGGCCGAGCAGCACGATCTGCGGGGCGATCGGTCCGGCCTGCGGGTCGGCGAACTGCGGCAGGAAGGCGAGGAAGAAGATCGCGGTCTTCGGGTTGAGCACGTTGACCACGAAGCCCTCCCAGAACATCCGGGACCTCGTCGCCATCCTCGGCTCGAAGGAGTCCTCTCCGTTCGAGCGGGTCATGAGCTTGCGCACGCCCAGCCAGACCAGGTAGGCGGCACCGAGATACTTGACGATCATGAATCCGGTCGACGAGGCCGCGAGCAGGGCACTGACGCCCAGGGCGGCGGCGGCCACGTGGACCAGCGAGCCGAGGTGGATGCCGAGCACCGATATCAGCCCGGCGGACCGGCCCTGGGCGACGCTGCGGGTCACGATGTAGAGGACCGCGGGCCCCGGTACGAGCAGCAGGGCGAGGGTCGCGGCGGCGAAGAGCGCGAGTGTGGACAAATCCGGCATAACCGGATCGTAGAGGCGTCGACTCCCCGGCGCCTCGCATTTTCACCGTCGGTCAGCTCCGCACGGACCCCGCCCGGAGCAGATAGCCCAGCAGGACGGCCGTACCGGCCAGAGCCTGGACGGCGAGAAAACCGGCGAGGGAGGACGGCCGGAGACCCAGAGCGAGCGTCAGCGGGAGGCACCCGAGCACCGCGAGGTCCACGCCGGTCAGACCCCAGGTGAGCGGGCCTGTCGGTATCGCCCCTCCCGGCGTCTCGATGACCGGCATGGAGTGGTCGATCGGGTTCCGGCGGGCCATCCGCAACCCTCCGGCGGCCAGCGCGGGGGCCGCGAGCGGTCCGAAGAGCCACCACGGGCCCGTCCCGAGCGCGCCCGTCAGGGACATGAAGGCGAGGGCGACGGTCAGCCAGGCGCCGCCCAGCAGCGTCGGCAACAGCGATCTGGCGGCCAGAGCCGCGCGGGCGCCGACCCCGAGGAGCCGGGCCAGAGCCGGATTGTCGCCGTCGCGGCGCGTGCCCGAGATGCCCGCCGTCGCGGCGGTCAGCGCCCCGGCGAACACGACTCCCGTCACGACCGCGCCGACCTCACCGGCCGCGAGCGCCGCCAGCGCGGGCAGTGCCGCACCCCCGAGCAGGGCGGCCAGGCGGCCCGGGCGCCGTCCAAGGCGACGCCAGTCCTGCCAGGCCAGGGCGAGCGGTGCGGGCAACGGCGGCCAGGGGCGCGAGCGCAGGGTGCGCCCCCGCCAGTGGTTGTCCTCGGCGATCCAGGTCAGGGCCGACGGATCCATGCCGACGGCGGCGGTGCTCACGCGACCCGCCCGGGTGGAGGCGGAGAGCACGGTCCGCGCCGGAATCCCGGCCAGGGCCGACCACGCCCTCCACCCGAGCAGGGCGGCCGCCACGGCGGCGAGGGCGGCCACCGACGCGCCGTGCGAGGCGGGCGCGTTCGCGATCTCGGCCACGAAGCGCCGCGTCGGGCCGCTCGCCGCCGACAGCGCCGCCGCCGCTGCCAGCAGGGCGGTCACGACGACGACCGCGTTCAGCCACGGCTGCCAGCTCTGTGACGACTGGGCGAGTACGGTCAGTGCCATGCCGCCCACACTCGCCGAGACACCCAGGATCACGGCGGTGGCCAGTCGCAGCGCGAGCAGGTCCGGCGCGCCGAGGACGGCGAGCGCACCCACCCCGAGCGCGACCCCGGCCAGGACGGACCCCACCAGGAGAATCGTCGCCGTCCGGCCCAGCACACCACGGCGGTGCAGCGGGGACAACAGCAGCCAGGCGGCGTCGGCGGACGGCAGCGCGACGGGACCGATCGCGCGGGCGGCGAGGAGAAGGCCGGCGTAGGCGAACGTGACCAGGGCGAGGCCGGCTCCCGCTCGCCACGGGTCCACCTGCCGGGAGAGCGAGGCGAGCGCGGAGGAGAAGGGTTGGGCCAGCACCACGAGCAGCATCGCGAGTCCGAACAGCCGCACGTAGCGGTCCAGCCAGCTCGCGGGGGCGCCACGGCGCGCTCCGACGAAGGCGCGGACGCTCCGGACCGTGCTCACGCCCTGGCCCGCGCTCACACCCGGCGCCGTGTTCGCAACCGTGCGTACGCCTTGGTCCGTGTTGGCACCTGGCGCCGCGTTCATGTCGTGTTCCGCGTTCACGATCGGCTCGTCGCCTGTCCGGCCTCCAGCACGACCCGGCGGGCCCGGGTGTTCTCGGCGAGCCGGTGGTCGTGGGTCGCCATGACCACCGTGCCGCCGGCGCCCGCGTAGTCCGTGAGGATCGTGGCCAGGCGCTCGCGGAACATCTCGTCGAGCCCACGCTCCGGCTCGTCCAGGAGCAGCAGCCTGCTCGGCCTGAGCAGGGCGGCCGCGAGCGAGAGCCGCTGCCGCTGACCGGTGGAGAGGGCCTGCGGCGACGCGTCGGCCCGCTCCCGGAGGTCGAACGACTCCAGCGCCGCCTCGACCTCCAGCCGGGCCGGAGCGTGGACGGCGTACGTCAGCTCCAGGTGCTCGCGCACCGTCAGACCCGGATACCAGGCCGGTTCGTCTCCGACCAGGGCGACGTCACGCCAGAAGCCGGCGTCGTCCCTCGGCGGGCCGCCCAGGACGCGCAACGCGCCGGAGGGCGTGGGGTGCAGCCCCGCCAGGCAGCGCAACAGCGTCGATTTTCCCGCGCCGTTCGCGCCGATCACGGCGATGACCTCGCCGGGGGCCGCCGTCAGGCCGATGTCGCGGAGCACGGGATTGCCGCCGAGCTCCACGCTGAGACCGCTCACCGTGATGATCGCTGTGGACACCATTCGAGCGTAGCCACTGCCGGCCCCGCGCGGGTCACGACGATCGCCGCGACCCGTGGCGGACTGCCCGCGCGTTCGGCCGGGGACCGATCGCGGGCGTGTCAAGGGCAGGTCACCGAGGTCAGGGCGCTGAGCAGGGCGGTGGTGGCCGGGGGGGCGGGAGGCTCGCCGTAGGTGGCGGCGTAGACATGGCGGGTCGAGCCGGGAAGCTCGGTCGTGGTGACCTTCGGATGCCGGTGGGCGTGCAGGGCGAGTCCCGGCAGGGCGCTCACCCCCACCCCGGCGGCGACGAGGGCCTGGACGGCGACGACGTCGTCGGTGGTGAAGGCGATCTCCGGCTCGAAGCCCGCCCTGGCGCACAGCTCCAGCAGGTGACTGCGGCACCGGTCGCAGCCGCCGATCCACCGGGAGTCGCGGTACGAGATCAGCTCGCCGACCGGACCGGAGGTGATGAGGTAGCTGGGATCGTCCAGCAGGGGGAGCAGCCGGATCCCGTCGGCCTCGGGGGCGGTGTCGTCGTAGCGGAAGATGACCGCCACGTCCACGTATCCGGCCTTGAGCATGCGCAGCGCGTCGGGAGGCTCGGTCTCGGTCAGCCGTAGCTCCAGGCCGGGGTGCGTCCCGGCGAGGGCGGCGGCGGCCTCGGGCACGAAGGTTCCCAGGGCGGAGGGGAAGGCCGCCAGCCTGACCCGTCCGGCGCGCAGGCCCACGTGCGCCGACAGCTCGGCGGACGCGGAGTCGAGACGGCCGATGATCTCGATGGCCCGTTCGGCGAGCAGGCGGCCCGCCTCGGTCAGCCGGATGCCCCGGCCGGCCCGCTGGATCAGCTTGGCCCCGGTCTCGGCCTCAAGCTTCGCGAGATGGTGGCTCACCGACGGCTGGGAGTAGTGCAGCTCCCTCGCCGCCGCGGTCACCGAACCGTGCCGGGACACCGAGGCGAGGACGCGAAGTCGCACGATATCGAGCATGTATCAACTTTATCTATGAATGGCGGGAAAGATGGGCATTAGACGTTATGGATCCCTCCGGAGCATCCTTGAGGCATGACAACCTTGACGCTCACCCGCCCGGGCCTGGCCGAGTTGGTCGCGGGGGTCCGGGAACTCGCCGACCCGTCCGCCGACCCTCGGGCGACGGCCTTCGCCGTGGCGGCGCTGCTGCGTGAACGGCTGCCGTCCCCCGAGATCCTCACCGAGGAAGAGCGCCTCGGCGACCCCGACCACTACGTCGGCCACACCCTGCACACCGAGGATGCCTTCTCGGTCGTGGCCGTGGTCTGGCGGCCCGGACAGAAGACCGTGATCCACGACCACGTCGCGTGGTGCGTGTTCGGCGTGCTGCAGGGGGTGGAGTACGAGACCCTCTACCGCGACCATGGCGACCACCTCACCGAGATCGGCAGGACCGCCAACCAGACCGGCGAGGTGAGCGGTTTCGCCCCGCCCGGTGACATCCACCGCGTCCACAACACGGGCGACGAGACGGCCATCTCGCTTCACGTCTACGGGGCCGACCTCGGCGCCGCTCCCACCAGCGTCCGCCGCGTCTACGACCTGCCCGTCCGCTGAACGAATCCCGCCCCGTCGGCGAGTGAGCCGAAGGGGCCGACGCAGGGAACCGCGCTCTCGCCTACTTCTCGACTTCGGGCTTCCCGTCCGGGTGCAGGCTCTTCCTGATGGCGTCCAGGCGGGCGGCGCCCTCGGCGTCGATGGCGGCGCGCTCGACCTCGATCATGCGGGCCTCGACGGAGCCCGAGGTCAGCTCGGCCTCACCCAGGGCGCGGGCGTAGCGCTTCTCGATCTTGTCGCGGACCTCGTCCATGGTGGGGGTGTCGCCGGCCGGGGTGAGGCCCGACAGGTCGGCCATCGCCCTGTTGAGCTCCTCCTGCACCTTGGCCTGGTCGAGCTGGGAGAGCAGTCGCATCCGCTCGGCGATCTTCTTCTGCAGGGCCATCGCGTTGGTCTCGACCGCGGCCCGCGCCTGGGCCGAGGCTCCCGCGGCCCGCTCGTGCGCCAGCCGCGACTCCTGCTGCGCGCTCTCGGCCGCCACCAGGCGCGAGGCGAAGGCGCGGGCCGAGTCCTCGTACGACGAGGCCTTGCTCTCGTCGCCCGCGGCCCGGCTCTGCTCGGCGAGCAGGAGGGCCTGGCGGGCGTTGGCCTGGAGCCGCTCGGTCTCCTCCACGGAACGGGCGAGCCTCATCTCCAGCTCACGCTCGTTTCCGATGACCGCCGCGGCCTGCTGGCTCAGCCGCCGGTGTTGCTCCTTGGCCTCCGCGATGGCCTGCTCGATCTGGACCCGGGGGTCGGACAGCTCGTCCAGCCGCCCGGAGAGGGCGAAGACCAGGTAGCGCCAGGCCCGACGGATGACCTTGAACATGGGGGACTCCTTATCGATCCAGCGCGTCGCGCGTGATCTGTTCGGTTTCGTGGAGGCCCTGGCGGACTCCTTCGAGGGTGTCGGCGAGTTCGTCCAGCACCCGCAGTGGCTCCAGCGGTCCGTTCGCCGACACCGCGGACAGTTCCACCAGCCGGGCGAGGAGCCCTTCGATGCCGATCGCGCTCGACTCCATCCGGGCGAGCACCCGCTGCCGGGTCGCGGAGAGCCGCTCGACCACGGCCCGCTGGGAGTCCAGCGAGGCGAGGGCACGGTCGAGGTCCTGGGCCAGGCCGGGTCCCGCCTCCTGCCGGGCCCGCGCCAGCCTGGCCCGCTCGTGTTCGAGCATGTCGAGGTCGAACCTGGCCAGCGCGGTGCCGGTGAGCGATGCCTGCTCGGCCAGCCGCTCCAGCGTGGCCGTCGAGTCGTCCACCTGGGGACGCATCAGTGCGATCCTTTCGGCGAGCGGGCCGCGCTCCAGCGAGGCGCTCAGCTCGCCGAATCCGTGCGCGGCGGATCCGGCCCGTGCGAGCCAGTACTCCTCCTGGCTGCCGAGGGTGACGGCGGGCCGGTCGCGGTCCCCGCGCTCCGACAACGCCGAGATCCCGGCCTTGGTCAGCCAGACGACGACACCGACGAACCCCGCGGCGATCGGGTGCACGCTGACGGCCCACGCGGCACCGCCGGCGGTCGCGCCCAGCAGCAGCCCCCATGGGTCCTTGAGTTCGTCGACGAAGCGTGCCATCAGAAGTTGGATACCACCGCGGTGAACACCTGGTCGATACTTCCGGGTTCGCGAGAGTCGTACGCGGCGGCGGCGGTCGCCTCGGAGATCTGCTTCAGCACGTCGAGGTCGGCGTCCTGGCCGTAGGCGATGGTGAACATCCGCACCGTCTCCTGGCCGGCCTCCGTACGCAGGTCGGGCAGCAGGTTCTCCAGGGAGAGGCTGTCGGGGTCCTCGTTCTTGCCGTCGGTCAGGAAGACCACCGCGTTGATCGCGTCACCGCCGCGCAGCTTGCGCACCTGCTCGTGGGCGGCGAGCGCGGTGTCGTACAGGCCGGTGCCGCCGTCGGGGGTGAGGCCCTCAAGCCTGGCCCGCAGCTTCTCGCGCTGGGCGTCGTCGACGGCGGAGAGCGGGGCCAGCTCCAGATGGTCCCTGTCGCCGTCACGCTTGGTGGAGAACATCCACAGCCCGACCTTGTCGTGCGCGGCGAACTGGGGCAGCGAGTTGATCGCGGCCTGCTTGGCCAGGTCGAGCTTGCTCTTGCCGGTTCCGGGCACGGTGGCGCCCATCGAGCCGGAGACGTCGATGACCATGAGGACGTTCGCGGGCTTGCGCAGGTCGGCCCAGCCGGTGAGCACCTTGTCGAGCACGTTCGGCGCGGGCGGGCTGAGGGTCGTCTTCGGCTCGGCGGGCAGCAGCCCGTTCGCCTGGGTGATCAGCTTGCCCGGCTTGCCCTCGTGGGAGCGGAAGGCGAACTCGGCGAACCGTTCCTGCTGCTCAGGGGCCTGCAGGTGCGCGAGGAAGTCGGCCGCCACCGCCCGCTTGGCGTCGTCGACCCATGGGGCGCTCAGCACCGCGTACGGGTTGTCGGAGTAGAGCGTGCCCTCCTTGGGATAGATCGCCGCCAGCGGCACCTTGGGCTTGGCGTGCTTGCCCAGCGTCGCGGGGTCACCGGTCGGGTTGCCCTGGTTGTAGTCCCAGACCGACTTCTCCTCCACCGCGACCGCGGAGATGTAGCTCAGGCCCGCGCCCGCGTCGTCGGCCCGCTGCAGGTTGGACAGGAACGTCAGCGTCGTGTCGCCGTAGTGCACGATCGAACGTTCCACGTCTCGGACGAAGTCCCTGGTCTTGGCGTCGGCCACGTTCTTCTCCGACAGGTCGCCCGACAGGCCCGTCGCCGCGAAGTAGGCGCCGATCGTGGCGTTCAGACCGCTGGTGGAGAAGTTGGGGTTGGTCTTGCCGAGCTTGAACCTCCCCCATTCGGGGTGGTCGTACTTCGCCCACGATCCGGCCGACACGGCGAGCACGTCGGACCAGCCGAGCTTCTTGTCCGGCCAGCCCAGCGCCTGGGCCATAGGCATGGGCATCGCGACGACCAGCGGCGTCTTGGCGATCGACGGGTTGTCGGCGGTGACGAGGGAGGCGGAGTCGTTTCCCGCGGCGCGCTGCTGGAGCAGGGTGATCCAGCCGCTGCTGGCGGGCGACCACACGTCGGGGCGGGGGCCGTCCTGGCGTTCGTCCCAGCCCCTGGCCAGCGCCTGCATCGCGCCGCCGCTCGCCTTGGTCTCGATGACGACGTCGGCGCAGCGCCCCTGCACGGTCTTGCCGTTGTAGTCGGAGGCGATCGTCCTGAGCAGCTCGGCCTTCTCCGACGAGGCGGCGACGGTGAGGGTGACGCCGTCGTCGCACGTCTTGGACTTCTCGCCGGTCCCCGGCGCCTCCGACGCCCCTGACGCCCCCGCTCCTCCGGGTTCGTTCCCGCCGACGAAGATCCGCAGGGCGACGATCAGAGCTCCGGCGAGAATGATCGCGACGATGAACGGGGCGAAGTTCCTACGCCGTCGCTGCGGTTGCTGGTACAACCCTGCCTCCTGGGGGGATGTCTGTACTTATCCGACGAACGAACCGCCCCGAGAGTTCTCCGCGACCGGAGTTCGTCGCGGGCGCGGGAGCGGGCGGGGGAGGGAACGCTCCGCGATCGGAGACGCGAGCCCCGGAAAAACAGGGCGATCGGAGGGGGCCCGTACGCCAAGGGCACTCCCGGTAATCACCGGAAGTGCCCGATGGATGTCGGTCGTCGGACCGTCGCGGAGGCGTACAGCCTGTCAGATCACGATGGAGGCGTACTCCTGCAGGAAGAGCGCCTCGGCGGTGGCGGTGCGGCGCAGTTCCTCGATGTTCACCCGCTCGTTGGGGGCGTGGATCGCCGCGTCGTCGTCCTCGGCGCCGAAGAGCAGGATCGTGGCGGCGGGGAACTGCCTGACGAGGGTGGAGACGAGCGGAATCGAGCCACCGGCACCGACGTCGCGCGGGGGACGGCCGAAGGCGCGCTCCATGGCCCGGTTCAGCGCGGAGCGGGCCGCGCCACCGGTGTCGGCGAGGTAGCCGGAGCCCATGGTGTAGTCGCCGACCTCCACCTGGACACCCCAGGGGGCGACCTGCCGCAGGAAGTCGACGACGGCCTCGACGGTCGTCTTCGGGTCGCCGGCCGGGGGAACCCGCACGGTCACCCGGGCCCTCGCGACGGCCTGCACCGCGTTGATCGCGCCGGAGACCGTCGGCACGTCCAGGCCGGTGACCGTGATCGCGTACGAGGCCCACAGGCGGTCGGCGAGCGAGCCGGAGCCGACCGTGGAGACGCCGTCGAGCACGCCCGCGGTGACGCGGAACTCCTCTTCCGACGGGCCAGAGCCGAGGAAGCTGCCGCGAGGCAGGCCGGGGACGCGGATGTCACCGTGGTCGTCGTGCAGGGCGGCGAGCATCCGGATCAGCGCCGCGAGGGCGTCGGGGGCGGCACCGCCGAACGAGCCGCTGTGCAGCGACTTCTTGAGGGTGCGCACCTCGACGGTGAAGGCGCCCGTGCCGCGCAGCGAGGTCGTCACCGCCGGGTCGCCGACGCGGGGGTTGCCGGTGTCGGCGACCACGATCGCGTCGGCGCGGAACAGCTCGGGGTTGTGCGCGACGAAGGCCTCCAGGCGCTCGCCCGCGTACTCCTCCTGGCCCTCGACGACGACCTTGACGCCGACCGGGAACCGTCCCTGGAAGGCGCGGAGCGCCGCGACGTGGGAGATGACGCCCGACTTGTCGTCGGCCGCGCCACGGCCGTAGATCGCGCCGTCGATCTCCGTCGGCTCGAAGGGCGGGGTGCGCCAGAGTGCGAGGTCGCCCGTGGGCTGCACGTCGTAGTGCGCGTACAGGAGCACGGTCGGCGCGCCGGGCGGGGCGGGGGCCTCGGCGTAGACGGCGGGGAAACTGCCCTCGACGGGGATCTGCCGGACGTGCGGCAGGCCGGTGCTGCGCAGCAGTTCCTCGGTCACGGCGGCGGCCGCGTGCACGGGCTCCTCGGGGTGGCCGGGAAAGGCCACGGAGGGGATGGAGACGAGCCGCTTGAGGTCGGCCACCGCCTGGGGCATGCCGGTGGCGACGGCGTTCTCGATCTCGTCAGGAGTCACGACTTTCCCCCGCATCTCAATATCTGGTGCGTCCTATTGGATCACAGCCGTGAGTACGGCCGCTCTCGCGCACGATTTCAGCACATCAGGGTTCCGCCAAGTGGAACCGGGGTTTGGGTAATGATCGGCCCGCCATCTCATCTGATCGCGGATTTCGTCGTTGTTACACGGCGGTTTTGCGGATTTCGAGGTTCTCGCACTTTAATGCCACGTTTTCACTTGGCAAGCGCTGTTCTGGCAGGCAGACTGTTGGAAGCCCAGCTCAACGAGGGAAGATCGCGATGACGCACCCTGAAAACACCGACGTGACCTCGCTCATGAAGGCCGCCCAGGACAACCTGTGGATGCACTTCACCCGGCACAGCTCGTACGAGGGTGCCGAGGTGCCGATGATCGTGCGGGGCGAAGGCTCCTACATCTACGACGTGCACGGCAAGCGCTACCTCGACGGCCTCGCGGGGCTCTTCGTGGTCCAGGCGGGGCACGGCCGCAGCGAGCTGGCCGAGGCCGCCGCCAAGCAGGCCCAGGAGCTGGCGTTCTTCCCGCTGTGGTCGTACGCGCACCCCAAGGCCGTCGAGCTGGCCCAGCGGCTCGCCGCGGAGACCCCCGGCGACCTCAACCGCGTCTTCTTCACCACCGGCGGCGGCGAGGCCGTCGAGACCGCGTGGAAACTCGCCAAGCAGTACTTCAAGATCACCGGTAGGCCGCTCAAGCACAAGGTCATCAGCCGCCAGATCGCCTACCACGGCACCCCGCAGGGCGCCCTGTCGATCACCGGCATCCCGGCCTTCAAGCAGATGTTCGAGCCGCTGGTCCCGGGTTCCGTCAGGGTGCCCAACACCAACCACTACCGCGCCGACGAGATCACCGGCATGCCCGGCATGACGCCCGAGCAGTACGGCTACTGGGCCGCCGAGCGCGTCGCCCGCGCCATCGAGATGGAGGGCCCCGACACCGTGGCCGCCGTCTTCGTCGAGCCGGTGCAGAACGCGGGCGGCTGCTTCCCGCCGCCCCCCGGATACTTCCAGCGCCTGCGCGAGATCTGCGACGAGTACGACGTCCTGCTCGTCTCGGACGAGGTCATCTGTGCCTTCGGCCGCCTCGGCACCATGTTCGGCGGGCAGAAGTTCGACTACGTTCCCGACATCATCACCTGCGCCAAGGGCATGACGAGCGGCTACTCGCCGATCGGCGCCATGATCGCCTCCGACCGTCTCTTCGAGCCGTTCAAGAACGGCACCGAGATGTTCGCCCACGGCTACACCTTCGGCGGCCACCCGGTGTCCTCGGCCGTCGCGCTGGCCAACCTCGACCTGTTCGAGCGGGAGGACCTGCTCGGCCACGTCACCCGCAACGAGCCGGTCTTCCGCTCCACCCTGGAGCGTCTGCGCGACCTGCCGATCGTCGGCGACGTGCGCGGCTCCGGCTACTTCTGGGGCATCGAGCTCGTCAAGGACAAGGTGACCAAGGAGACCTTCAACACCGAGGAGTCCGAGCGCCTCATCAGGGGCTTCCTCTCCGGCGCCCTCTACGAGGCGGGCCTGTACTGCCGCGCCGACGACCGGGGCGACCCCGTCATCCAGCTCGCCCCGCCGCTCATCTGCGGGCCGAAGGAGTTCGACGAGATCGAGTCCATCCTCCGCTCGGTGCTGACGGAGGCGTGGAGCCGCCTCTGAGCGCGCACGTCCGCGCCTTCCGGGCGCCGGATCCGCCGGAGTGACCCGCGCCGCACCCGTAGAGACCTCGGCGCCACTCCGTTGAACCAAGGAAAGGAAATCCCATGAAGATCGGCGTGCCTGCCGAGGTCAAGAACCACGAGTACCGCGTCGCCGCGACCCCGGCGGGCGTGCACGAGCTTGTCCGTCACGGCCACGACGTCTACATCCAGCGCGACGCGGGCCTCGGCTCGCACCTCACCGACGAGGAGTACCTCTTCGCCGGTGCCAAGATCCTCGACACCGCCGACGAGGTGTGGGACCAGGCCGAGATGATCCTCAAGGTGAAGGAGCCCATCGCGGAGGAGTACCACCGCATGCGCCCCGGCCAGGTGCTCTTCACCTACCTGCACCTCGCGGCGGGCCGCGAGTGCACCGAGGCCCTCCTTGAGCGCGAGGTCACCGGCATCGCGTACGAGACCGTCCAGGTCGGCAACACCCTGCCGCTGCTCGCCCCGATGTCCGAGGTCGCGGGCCGGCTCGCCCCGCAGGTCGGTGCCTACAACCTCATGCGCTTCAACGGCGGGCGCGGCGTGCTGCCCGGCGGCGTGCCCGGAGTGGCGCCCGCCAAGGTCGTCGTCATCGGCGCGGGCGTCTCCGGGCTCAACGCCGCGCAGATCGCGGTCGGCATGGGCGCCGACGTCACCGTCCTCGACCTCAACGTCGACCGCCTGCGCTTCATCGACGCCATCTACCAGGGTCGTCTCAAGACCCTTGTCTCGACCTCGTACGCGATCGAGAAGGAGGTCCTGGAGGCCGACCTCGTCATCGGCGCGGTGCTGATCCCCGGAGCCAAGGCCCCGACCCTCGTCTCCAACGAACTGGTCTCCCGCATGAAGCCGGGCTCCGTGCTCGTCGACATCGCGATCGACCAGGGCGGCTGCTTCGAGGACTCCCGCCCGACCACGCACGCCGAGCCGACCTACCAGGTCCACAACTCGATCTTCTACTGCGTGGCCAACATGCCGGGGTCCGTCGCCAACACCTCCACCTACGCGCTGACCAACGCCACACTGCCCTACGCGGTCAAGCTGGCCGGCCTGGGCTGGAAGGAAGCGCTC
This sequence comes from Streptosporangium sp. NPDC006930, assembly GCF_040635605.1. Taxonomy (NCBI): domain Bacteria; kingdom Bacillati; phylum Actinomycetota; class Actinomycetes; order Streptosporangiales; family Streptosporangiaceae; genus Streptosporangium; species Streptosporangium sp. NPDC006930. Next base: position 156,579 of record NZ_JBEYID010000003.1, read on the forward strand.
CAGCAGGACGACTCCCTCGCGCCGGGTCTCAACACCCACGCGGGACGGCTCACCAACAAGCAGGTCGCCATCGCCCTCGAACTGCCGTACGTGCCGGTCTCCGAGGCCATCGCCGCCTGAGCCGGGCCCCGCACGTCCCGCGCGGTCAGGGTGCGGGACGTGCGGGACCCACAGGCCCGGCCGGACCGGCTCGTGAGACCGCGGTCGGTGCCGGTCACGGTGACAGGCCCGGGCGCAGGGCGCGGGCGGTGACCAGGACGTGTTCGATCTCCGCCGGCGTCGGCCAGGGGGCGCCGCCGGGGCGCAACAGCGCGGCCCGTACGGCGGCCAGGTGCTCGACCGCGCCCAACGGCAGCCCGCTCCGTTCGGCCAGCCACGTCGTGACGTCGGTGTGGTCGCGCAGCGGCCGGGTGACGAGATCCCAGGTGCCGAGGATCTCGGTCAGGTCGGCGATCCTCAGGGTGGCGCCGCCCCGCCGGGCGACGGCGGCCGCGGCCAGCTCGGCGCGGGCGACGAGCTCCGGCTCGGTGGTCCGGCCCCACGGGGGAGAGGGCGGATCGGACAGCCACCGTTCCGCCTCGCGGGAGAAACCCGCGGCCGACAGCAGCGCGGCCAGCTCGACCGCGGCCCGGTGGTGCCCGGCCTGTGCCGCCTGGCGGAACCAGTGCTGCCCGCCCTGCAGGTCGCTGTGCTCGGCGATGAGCAACAGGCCGAAATTGAAGGCGGCCTCCGGGTCGCCGCTCGCCGCGGCCCGGCTGAACCAGTGGCCGGCCCCCTGCGCGTCGCTCATCTCCACGCACACGAACCCGGCCGTTCGCTGGTCGTCGATCCTGCCGGTGCAGGCCGCCCGCTCGAACCAGGCACGCGCGGTGCGCAGGTCACCGAGGGAGAGCGCGATCCCGCCGAGCTGGGACGCGGCGCCGGGGTGCTCGTGCCTGGCGGCCAGCCGGAAGAACGCCTCCGCCCCCTCGGGATCGAGATTGGCCTGCAGGAACAGCCCGAGATGGTAGGCCGCGTCGGCATGACCGTTCCGGGCGGCCGACTCCCACCAGCGCAGCGCCTCGTCCTCCTCCCCGGCGGCGTAGGCGAGGAAGCCGAGATCGTGGGCCGAGGCGAGGTCACCGTCCATCGCGGCCCTGCGATGCCACTCCACGGCGGCCTTCACCTCGCCGCCGTCCTCGCAGAGCAGCGCGAGCCGCCTGGCCGCCGCCCGGGAGCCCGCCCCGGCCGCCGTCTCGAACCACCGCCGGGCGGCGGGGACGTCGCCGTGCTGGTCCAGCAGGAGGGTCGCCAGGTTCACCGCCGCCTCGACGTCTCCGGCGTTCGCCGCCAGCTCGTACCACCTCGCGGCCTCCGCGGGGGTGCCGTGTTTCTCGTGCCAGATACCCAGGTTGTAGGCGCTGTCGAGGTTTCCCGCGGCCGCCGCGCGCTCCCACCAGTGCCGCGCCGCCGAGCGGTCACCGCACTGGGCGAAGTGGCGGCCGAGCAGGTGGGCGGCCTGCGCGTCGCCGCCGTGCGCGGCGAGCAGCAACTCCGTCTCGCCGTCCATGTCGTTCTCGTGCTCGGTGCCGCGGGGGGTGGGTACCAGCCCCGCGGTCGTCTCCGGGTCGTCAGGCCACCCCATGATCACACTCCTCGCCGACGGCGCCCAACCGACAGATCACAGGGTGACACGTAAGCACTCCGTGACGGAGGGTAATCGCGGACTTTCGCTACCCGCCCTGCTCCCCGGTCCGCTCGGGTGTTCGGACGAGGCGTACGAATCCCGCCCGCACGCCTGTCGAGTCATCGCGGCGCTACGTTCGGTGAGTGCGGACGAACGCCTCCCGGCCGGGGGCGGCAGATCCTGTCGAAGACACCACGGTCAGGCAGACGACGAGCCAGACCTCACCGGGAGGCGTTCACCTCCATCCTCACTGTCAGACGAAGCGGATGAACCCCACATACATCCCCATCGAGCAGACGTAACGCAGCGATCCCGCGTCCCGCGCGCCCAGCCGTACGGTGGCGGGCAGTGTCACGTCGCGGCCGTCGATCGTGAGCGTCCGGGTGCAGCCGGGGGCGCCCACCAGGTGGAAGACGAGCTCCGTGGGGAATCCCGCGCGGGCGGTCACCACACCCGGTCGGTAGCCCCGGTCGGTGGCCCAGATGTCGATCCGCTGGACGCCGCCGGAGCGTACGGCCGCCCGCGCCTGATCGCCCGTCGTCCCTGCCGGACCGCCGGGGAGGTCGCCCGCCAGACCGTCCGCTGCTCCTGCCCTGTCCGTCGCCCCCGCCATCGGGTTCCGCGCGGTCCCCGCCGGGGCGCCCGCCGCCATCGCCGGGCCGCCGGATCCGGGGAGCCACCCTCCGAGGCTCAGCCCCGAGGAGATCGTCCACAGACCCGTCGCGAGTGCGACGACCCCGGTCAGCGCCGCCAGCCTGGTGGTCGCGGCCCGCCGCAGGACCAGCCCGAGAAGCGCGAACGCGGGCGTCGTCCCCACCACGAACCCCGCCATCACCGCGCTCCCGCCCAGCGCCGACCCGCTGGAGACCGCCACCGTCTCGATGCCGAGCGTCACCCCGCACGGCAGCAGGATCGTCGCGGCACCGAGCGCGAGCGCCCTGGGAGCGGGGGCGGTGATCCCGGTGATGCCGGTGATCCCGGTGATCCCGGATACGCCGCCGCGACGGGACGTACGCCCGCCCGATGCGACGCCCGGGTGGCATCCGGTTCGCGGTCCGCGACCGAACATGCGGATTCCGAAGCCCGCGACCGCGATCCCGGCCGCGACGAGCAACGCGGCCCTGACCTGAGGGCCGAGCAGCACGGCGGACCCGGCCAGTCCGAGCAGCGCCCCGGCCACCGCGTGGGAACCGAGGCGCCCGGCGAGGAAGAGCGCGACGACCACGGGACCCGAAGGCCCCGTCCCGGCACCGCCGTCCTTGCCGTCTCCGCCGTTCCCGCGGTGCTCGTCGGTTCCGTCGGTCCCGCAGTGCTCGTTGGCTCCGCCGGGTTCGTCGGTCCCGTCGCATTCGCGGGTCTCGCGGTGCCGGCGGGAGCGGGCAGGAAGGTCACGCGAGGTGAGACCTGCGAGCAGGCCACCCTGCACGGCCGTGCACGAGGCCGTACCCGCGACCAGTCCCGCGGCGAGTCCGGCGGCGAACAGCGCGGCCGGCCCCGCGCTCAGCGGACATCCCCGGTAACCATCCCGATCTCCACTGACCCAACGTAATCTCGCCAGAGGATGACCGATAGTGATATTTCCTTACCGAGCGCTCACGCTGTCCTTACCGGACGTCCACCTTCCTCGGCGTTTTTCTGCGTCCCTTGACGACCCGGAAGTGCCCCTCCGGGGCGTTCTCGCTGTGCGATGGACATCACGGCGCGCGGTGAATCCCGCCGATGGCGAAACTCAGCGGGCGGCGGCGTTCAGGTCGACGAGAACCTGCGTGCCCGACCCCGACCGGAACCGGAGCATGTCCTCGTGCGTATACAGGGTGGGAGCGGCCTTGTCCCCCCGGCGCGTCGGAACCGGGAACAGCCGGCCGGTGCGTCCCGTGGCGAGGTCGTGCACAGAACTCGCCCCCCTGCCGTCGCGGTCCTTCTGGTGGAGAAGGACGAAGCGGCCCGAGTGGAGATACCCGCGAGCCGTCCCCGGCAGCGCGTGCCGCCCGGTTCCGTCGCGTCGCCACGCCTCGATGTCGTTGAAGCACCACGTCACCCCGCAGTCGTTCCACGACGTCCGCCCGGCCGGAGGAACCACGTCCCTGGCCTCGCCGGTGAGCACGTTCTTCAGGTGCTCCACGGGGCGGGAAGCGGATCTCTCCTCCGCGCTTCGCCGAGGCCGTTCGGCCCACGGCCAGTCGGCGAGGTGGAAACCTTTGGTGCCGTCGACCAGGGACGCCTTCCCACCCTTCAGCGGAGCCCGGTAGACACCGCCACCGTCGACCGGCGACCAGACGGCCGTGCCGTCGGCGACGGCCAGGTCGATCCCGCTGTAGCTGTCGTCGATGATCACGGCCTTGACCGAGGCGATCCGCCGCGGGACGCCGCCCGTGGCCGGCACCGCCCATATCTCCGTCCTGCGGTCGTTGAGCGTGGACCATGCCAGGTAGCCGTCGCCGAAGACCAGCGTGCTCGACGCGTTCGAACTCGTGAGCGGCGCGATCCGGGTGAACCTCCGCCTGTCGACGTCGTAGGACCAGATCCCGTCGGGTCGGTTCCCGGTGAGTCCCGCCCCCACCACGACCCGGTCGGTGACGAACACGTCGGGGGTGAACACCCGGCCCCCCGGTGCCTTCGTCGGGATCTCGTGCACCGCGCCCGGCCAGACCTGCTTGACCGGCGGCGCGAAGGGACCGACGTAGGGCGTCGGCTGTGCCGCCGGAGCCGTTGGAACCGCCGGAACCGTCGGAGTAGGTGACGCGACCGTACGTGTTCCCACGACGGTGGCCGTCGTCACGATCGCGATGGAGGCCGCGACCGCCACCGGTGCCCACGACCTGAAGAGCGGCGACGACCTACGTGACGCGGGTAGCGTCCTGAACCGCTCGTCGTCCCGTACGGCCTCCGCCCTGGCGGTCATCGCGTCCCTGAGCCGATCCTCGATGTCGGTCATGCCTTGCCTCCCAGTTCGCGCTCAAGCCGTTCCAGGGCCCTGAAAACGGTGGACCGTACGGTGCTCTCTCTGACGCGCATCATCTGGGCGATGCCGGCGTGGGACAGGTCGAGGTAGTAACGCAGGACGAGGACCTCGCGCTGCCGCCTGGGAAGGCGGTTGAGCGCGGCCAGCATCTCCTGCCGTGACTCGCCGAGCAGCGCGGCCGTCTCCGCCGAGTCCACCGACTCCTCCCGCCGCCCCACCATCACCCTGGCGGCGATACCGCGCCTGCGCAGGACGGAACGTGAGGCGTTCAGCACGCAGACGCGGATGTATGTCAGGGTGAGCGGCTCGGGGGGCCTGCCGTGCAGCCTGGAGAAGACGTCCTGTACGACGTCCTCCGCGGCCTCCCTGTCGCCGAGGAGCAGTACGGCGAAGCGCACCAGGGCGAGTCGGTGCTCGCGATACAGGCCGACCAGTATCGTCTCGGCGCCTGGTGGTCCGGGCGCGCGAGCGACTATCTCACCGTTCATGACCTAAAGAACGCGTACCGCTCCCGATCCGCTGCTTCGACGGGCACGGTCATCGCGGCCCCGCCCTGTCGGCCGATCGGGGCCGCGGAGCCTACCTTCCGTGGCGTACGGCCCCGCTCCTCACGGTGCGCTCAGGGTGTTCGCGAAGATCGAGGTGTCGAGGGTGAAGTCGACCGGCTCGGGCAGGTGCAGGCGCGAGCCCATCTCGACCCGGGTGGAGGTCCGGTACTCGTCCTCCTTGGGGTCGCTCAGGACGGTCACGGTGGCGGGGGAGACCACGGGGTCGATCAGAAGCATCACGGGGACACCGCCCGAGGCGTAGATGGCGGGCTTGCGGTCGCGGTCGTCGAAGGTGCTGCCCGGGGACACGATCTCGGCGACCATGAGGAGGCCGGAGGAGAGCAACTCGCGGGCGCCCCAGCGCGGGCAGTCTTCGGGCGCCAGCACGAAGTCGGGGACGATCGGGTCACGCGGTCCGTCCATGCAGACGTCCACGTTGCCGCTGAAGCCGTCCCACTCTTTCTCCTCAAGGAGGGGAAGAAGGGCGCGATACAGGCGCATCGCGATCCTGGCGTGCTCGGGGGTGCCCATCGGGCTTACTACCAGTCTCCCATCGATGATTTCGGCCCGCAGTCCTGGAAGCTGCGGAAGCGCGTCGAAGAGTTCGCGCGCCGTTCCTGGCAAGGGCTGGGACGAGGTCTCGGGGGAGGGGCACAGCTTGGCGTGGCTCCGTCGCGATGTCATGAGCATGACGATATGTCTCTTCGTGTTCTTCTGAACACGTTGAGTATCACAAGTGGTGTGGGTCGGCGCGAGCCTTTACCGGAAGGTGGGGCGTCAGATCCAGCCGGGGCGGACGAGGCCGGATTCGTAGGCGATGACGACCAGCTGGGCGCGGTCGCGGGCGTGGAGTTTCATCATGGTCCGGCTGATGTGGGTCTTGGCGGTGGCGGGGCTCAGGAAGAGCTTGCCCGCGATCTCGTCGTTGGTCATGCCGGTGCCGACCAGGGTGAGGACCTCGCGCTCGCGGTCGGTGAGCAGGTCGAGGTCGCGGGCGTGGCGCGGCTCCTTGGCCCGGCTCGCGTACTCGGCGATCAGGCGACGGGTCACGCCGGGGGAGAGCAGGGCGTCGCCCGCGGCCACCACCCGGACGGCCTGGATGAGCTCGGCCGGTTCCGTGTCCTTGACGAGGAAGCCGCTGGCGCCGCCCCGGAGGGCCTCGAAGACGTACTCGTCCAGCTCGAAGGTCGTGAGGATGATGATCTTCGGCCCGGCGGGCATCTCCCGGGTGGCGGTCAGCCCGTCCATGCCGGGCATGCGGATGTCCATCAGGACCACGTCCGGCTCGTGCTCGGCGGCGAGCCGCAGGGCCTGGGCCCCGTCGGAGGCCTCGGCCACCACGGTCATCCCCGGCTGCGCGTCCAGCAGGGCACGGAACCCCGCCCTGACGAGGGCCTGGTCGTCGGCGAGAACAATCTTGATCATCGGGATTCCTCCGGGATCGGCAGCAGGGCCTCGACGCGGAAGCCCCGGCCGTGGTGCGTGGCGGTGAGCGTTCCCCCGAGCGCCGATGCCCGCTCCCGCATGCCGGGAACGCCGTTCCCGCTGCCCAGGCTCTCCCCGGGGGCGTCGCCGCCCGAGTCGGTGACCTGGACGGTGAGCGCGTGGGGAGCGTAGTCGAGCACGATCGTGACCGAGGCGCCGGGGGCGTGCCGGGTGACGTTGGTGAGGGCCTCCTGCACGATGCGGTACCCGGCCCGGTCGACGCCGGGAGGCAGCGGCCCGGCCTCGCCGACGATCTCCTTGGTGACCTGTAGCCCGCTGCGCTCGACGAGCTCGTCGAGCCGGTCCAGCCCGGCGGTGGGGGAACGGGGGGCGCCGTCGCGCAGGACGTTGAGCACCGACCGCATCTCGGTCAGCACGTCCTTGGACGCCTGCTTGATCGTGGTGAGCGCGGTCCGCGCCTGCTCGGGGTGGTCGTCGATGAGGTGCAGCGCGGTGGACGCCTGCACGTGGATGAGGGAGATGTTGTGCGCGAGGACGTCGTGCAGCTCCTGGGCCATGGTGAGCCGCTCCTCGCTGGCCCGCCGCCGTAGCTCCTCCTGCTCCACCCGCGCGTGCTCGGCCTGCCGCTCACTCCTGGCCCGGGAGAACTCCGCGGCCACCACCGCGAGGCCCATCAGCGCGGCCACCGCGAGGTCGTGGAACCAGCCGGTCGTACGAACGGGGGCGAACCAGGACGTGTAAACCACGAAGAACACGTAGGCCAGGCCCCATATCGACCAGGCCACCCGCCGGTGGCCGGTGACCACGGCGGTGTGGAACGCGATGATCGGGCTGAGGAAGACCGGGCCGTAGGGGTAGCCGAGGCCGATGAAGATCACTGTGGAGCCCGCCGCGACGGCCAGGCTGAGCACCGGATGGCGTCGGCGTACGATCAGGACCAGCGGCCCGGCCAGCAGGAGCGCCCAGCCCAGTGGGTCGAGCGGGATCCTGAGTATGCCGGGGTCGTGGACCTGCCACCACTGCACACCGCGGGTGACCATGCCCTGGAAGACCCCCACGAGCAGCGGGAGCGGCAACTCGGCCCAGCGGGGTTTGGCACGCACGCTCAGCACTGTACGTGCGCCCACAGGCAGGGCGCGTCCATCTCGTGAGGCATGAGGTACTACACCCCCTGCGGTAGGGAAGGGGCTGACAAGGCTTACGGGCTGAGTCAAGCTGTCTGCGGGAGGTCATCATGATCAATCGTCGAATCGCCGCCCCCCTGGCGGGGGTCCTGGTGGGAAGTTCCTTACTGCTCGTCCAACCCGCCGCCGCCTCTCCACAGGCGTCACCGGTACGGCCGGGTGCGGAGAAGAAACCCGTCGCGGAGGGGTACGGGGGCGCGGTCTCGACCGTAGACCTCGACGCCAGCAAGGTCGCGCTGGGCGTGCTGCGCCAGGGCGGCAACGCCATGGACGCGGCGGTCGCCGCGGCGGCCGCCCTGGGGGTGACCGAGCCCTACTCGGCCGGGCTGGCCGGGGGCGGGTTCATCGTCTACTACGACGCGCGCCGCAAGAAGGTCCACACGATCGACGGCAGGGAGACCGCTCCGAAGGCGATGGGGCCGACCTCTCTGGAGGGCATCCCGTTCGAGGAGGCCGTGACCAGCGGGCTGTCCGCGGGGGTGCCCGGCAGCGTGGCCCAGTGGGAGCTGGCGCTGCGCAAATTCGGCACGCTCTCGCTGAAGCAGGCGCTGAGACCCTCGATCGAGCTCGCGTCCAGGGGATTCAAGGTCGACCAGACCTTCTACGACCAGACAGCCGCGAACGCCGCCCGTTTCAAGGACTTCACCTCCACGGCCAAGCTCTACCTGCCGGGTGGCGCCCCGCCGCCGGTCGGTTCCACCTTCCGAAACCCCGAGCTGGCCGAGACCTACCGCAAACTCGGCAAGCAGGGCGGTGGGTGGCTGTACGGCGGTGCCCTGGGCGCCGAGGTCGTGGCCACCGTCAAGAAGCCGCCGGTCACTCCGGGCTCCACCCGCAACGTGCGGCCGGGACTGATGGAGCTGGCCGACCTCAAGGCATACCGGGCGCTCGAACGGCCGCCCACGAAGGTGACCTACAAGGGCATGGACGTGTACGGCATGGCGCCGCCGTCCTCCGGAGGCTCTACGGTCGGCGAGGCGCTCAACATCCTTCAGGTCCTGCCGAAGGTCGGTGAGCACGAGTATCTGGAGGCCTCCAGGCTCTCCTTCGCCGACCGGGGCAAGTACGTCGGCGACATCCCGGGCGTCCCGCTCGAGGAGTTGCTCTCCGACGGGTTCGCCAAGGAGCGCGCCTGCCTGATCGGCGAGCGGGCGCTGACGAGCCCGGTCGCGCCCGGCAACCCCGACGGGACGTACGGGCCGTGCGCCCCCGCTTCCTCGGCGGAGGCCACCCCGTCGGCCCCCGAGGGGCCGGAGACCACGCACCTGGTGGTCACCGACCGGTGGAACAACGTGGTCGCCTACAACATCACCATCGAGTCGACCGGCGGCAACGGCATCGTCGTCCCCGGCAGGGGTTTCCTGCTCAACAACGAGCTGACCGACTTCACCTTCGGCCCGGCCCCCGGCGACCCGAACCTGCCCGCGCCGGGCAAGCGGCCCCGTTCCTCGATGGCGCCGACGATCGTGCTGGACGACGGCAGGCCGCTGCTGGCGCTGGGCTCCCCCGGTGGTTCGACGATCATCACCACCGTGCTGCAGATCCTGGTCAACCGCTGGGACCTCGGCATGTCGCTCCCCGAGGCGCTCGCCGCGCCCCGTGCCACCCAGCGCAACACTCCCCAGACCCAGGCGGAGCAGGCATTCATCGACCGCTACGGCGCCGAGCTCACCGAACGGGGCCACAGCCTCGTACTCAACCCCGAGATCGGCGCGGCCACCGCGGTCGAGTTCCTGCGGAACGGGAAGCTCCAGGCGGTGGCGGAGCCGACCCGTCGCGGCGGAGGCAGCGCGCTGGTGGTGAGCGAGCGCAGATAGGGTTCCCGTACTCGCGGCGGCACGTACGGTGACGGCGCGAACGGATACCGGACCCGGCGGCGCGGTCTCAGCCGCGCCGCCGGGGACGCCGAAGGGGCGTCGGCGGGACGCCTAAGGACGTCCAGGGACGTTCGGGAACGCGAAAAGCGCCGAGGGCGATGCCGTCGGCGCTGCGGACTCCCCGGTCGTCAGAGCAGCAGGTACGCGGCCACGGCGACGACGACCAGCACTCCGACCACCACCGCCGCCGTGATCGGCAGGACGAGCGACCGCTTCTCGGGGGCGGCCTCGGGGTCCTTACGCTGGGCGAACGCGCGGAACGCCTGGGTGTTGCCCGCGGGGTCAATCTGCTGAGGATCAGACATGGAGATGACTGTAGCGATACGGGATACCTCCCAACACTGATTTGTCCACTTTCACGAGACGGATTCCGCTGCCTGGCCAGGGACGAGGGCCAAGGGCCGAGGGCCGGACCGCCGACCGGGGCGGATAGCGTGGTGTCATGCTCCGGATCCTGTTCTCCGCCCGCGTGGTGGTGCTCCACCTGCTCGCGGTCGGGGCCCTCGTCGTGTGCGGGCTGCTGGGCAGGTGGCAGCTCGGCGTCTTCGAGGATTCCGGCATGCCTCAGTCGCTGCGGGATCCCGCCCCCGTGGCGGTCGCCACCCTCACCGCGCCGGGGAAGCACATGACGGCCGACGCGGTCAGCCGCCAGGTGACCGCCGAGGGCACCTTCGACGTCTCGAAACAGCTCCTGGTGGCCGAGCGCGACGGAGGGCTGTGGCTGCTGGCTCCGCTGGACCTCGGCGACGGCACCTCCATCCCGGTCGTACGCGGCTGGGTGGCCACGGCGGGAGATCCCGCCGTCACGGCCCCTGCCGAGGGGCGGGTGACCCTCAGCGGGCGCCTGCGGCCCTCGGAGTCCACCGACAGCGTCCAGCGCCGGACCAGGCAGCTGCCGCCGGGGCAGGTGCTGACCGTGTCGTCGGCCGAACTGGTCAACCTCTGGCGGGGCACGAAGCTGCGCGACGGTTTCGTGATCGCCACCGCCCAGTCACCGGCTCCCGCGGTCGCGGCCAGGCCGGTGAGCGCCCCTCCGCCGACCGAGCCGGGCGGGCTCACCTGGCGCAACCTCGCCTACGCCGCCCAGTGGTGGATCTTCGGGCTTTTCGCGGTCTTCATGTGGTGGCATTTCGTTCGTGACGCGCTGCGCGGCGGCACGCGGAAGAGCGACGCCACTCCCGCCGACGCCGACGCCGACGCCACCGCCACTGACACCGCCACCGACGCCGAATCCGGTGCCGTTCCCGACTCCGCCTCCGACGCCGGGATCGTCCCCGGTCCGGGGGCCGCCCACGGGGGCGGCGCCGGTGGAGAACCGGAGACATCCGCCCTGCCGGCCCGTACCGCCCCGTGAACCGAACCCCAAGACCGAGGTAACCGACCGTGGAATCCGCTCTCAAGCCCTTTCGCATCCTGGCCTACATCGTCGGCGTGATGCTGCTCATCCTGGTCACCTGCATCGTGCTCAGGTACGGCTTCGGTATCGAGGAGCCCTCGAAGATCGTCTCTCCGATCCACGGCTTCCTCTACATGCTCTATCTCGTGGCCACGATGAACCTGGGCATGAAGGCGCGCTGGACGTGGCAGTACATCCTCGGGGTGATGCTCGCGGGCACCGTGCCGCTGCTCTCGTTCGTGTTCGAGCGCAGGGTGACCCGCCGGGTGGAATCGGAGCTCGCGACCGCCGCCGCTACCGCCTGACCGATCCGGGCCGGGTTCGGAGGCGGCTCACGGTGCGTCCGACCGGGACCGGGCCAGGTCCGGAGGCGGGCTACCCGGCCCGGGCCGGGTTCGGAGACGGGCTCACGCGGTGCGCCTGAACGGTCCGGCCCGGAGGCGGGTCTGAACGGCCCGGCTCGGGAACGGGATCGCGAGGCCGGGCCGTGCGGGGGCGTCGCCGCGTCAGCGGCCGAGCCCCCGGCGACGCGAACGCTTGAGACGCTCGCGCTGAGACGGGTCGAGCATCAGATAGCCGACGACCGGGGCGGCGACGACGCCCAGGAGGATCAGCAGCGTCAGGAAACCTGGCAGGAACAGCCACGACAGGAACACCACTGCTCCGGCGCCGATCGCGTACTTCTGGACGGGCGACATCCTCAACATCCTCCGAACGCGGGGCGGACGCCCCGTCTGTAGTTCATTGTGCGTCGCCCGTCCAACGTGTGAACCCATCGCCGTGGTTCCAGCCGAGATATATCGCGATTTTCCTGTGATGGCAGCTCCCTGCCACGGGTGTGACAGGAGGGCATACCGGGCTGTCCGGGCGGCGCCGGGTTGGTAGTTTGGCGGTTTCGCCGGGAACGAGAGTGAACATGTTCCACCGGAAACCGACATGATCATGCTCGCCGGTGCCGGGTTCGGCGACGGGCACCACCGCAGGAGTGAGGACCGGACGGGCGCGACCACGCTCGCCGGCGGTGAGAACAATCACGCGACCATGTGGAGGACAGGCTGTGGACGGCACTGAGCGTGAGCCTGTACGAGGCGAGCTCAGTGCGATCGGACAGGCACTGGCGATCCTGGGAGACCGGTGGGTGCTGCTGATCCTGCAGCGGGCGTTCCTGCTGCGGATCCGGACCTTCGCCGGCTGGCACGACGCGCTGGGCATCTCCGAGTCGGTTCTCGCCGCCAGGCTCAGGGAACTGGTCGACCACGGCATCTTCGAGCTGTCGGCGTACCGCAGCGGTCGCACCCGCTACGAGTATCGGCTGACGGAGCGCGGGCTCCGGTTGTGGACCCTGCTGGTGGCGATCCAGGCGTGGGAGCGAGACTGGGTCGAGCCGAAACGGCGCCCGCCACTGCTGCACGAGCAGTGCGGCCAGGACGCCAAGCCGCACCTCGGGTGCGGTTCCTGCCTGCGGCCGATGAGTGCCCGCGACACCCGGACCGAGCCCGGCCCGCTCGCCACGTTCTCCCGGATCGGCACGCCGCGGCGGCACCGCCGCACGGTCCGCTCCGACACCCCGATCGACCTGATCGGCTACTACACGACGTCGATGGAGATCCTCGGCGACCGGTGGAGCACCAGTGTCCTGGCCGGGGCGTTCCTCGGCATCCGCCGGTTCGTCGACTTCCAGGCCGGTCTCGGCATCGCGCCCTCGGTGCTCACCGACCGGCTGCGCCGCTTCGTCGAACTGCGCGTCTTCGACGCCCGGCCCGACGGCTCGTACCGGCTCACGGACAAGGGACTCGCCTTCTTCGAGGTCTTCGCCTTCCTCGTCGACTGGGCCCAGCGCGAGTTCCCCGCCCCCGAGGGCTCGGCCCTGTCGATCACCCACGCGTTCTGTGGCGCCACCTTCCAGCCGGTCCTGCTGTGCAGGGCGTGCGGCCGACCGCTCCAGCGACGCGAGGTCCGCTTCATCCTCCCCGAGTGACGGCGGTCCGGGGCTCACCATTCCGATGACGACACTGGGGGGTCGCGACCGGAGGGGCGGCGATCGGGGATTCGCTACCCGGAGGGCGGCCGTTCTGGGGGCGTCTCCCGGACGCGGAGTGAGTCGACCGTCCAGCGGGCCGCCTGGAGGGCTCCGGCACTGCCCCTGCCATCGGTGTCCGGAACGGTGAACCGGTGATACTGCAGGGCCGTCACGATGTTTCCCGCACGGATGACGATCACCGAGTTGACGCTCGAATGGCCGTTGCTGATCTGGTAGGCGTAGGCCTCGTCACCGAGCCCCGGAACATCGGCGGGAGCGCTCACGGCCCGTGTGTCCTTCGCGTCCTGTGCGTGGAGGCGAAGGTATTTCGCGTGCGCGAGCGCCGCCTTCGATTCGCGGACGACCGTGATCTCCAGCGTGTTCCTGAGACTGCCGGGCGCGGTCGCGTCAGCCGCCTGCCACTTGCACGTCGTCTTCTCTCTCGACGGAGAGGGCGCGAGGTAGAGGCGGCCCGCCTGTTCCTCCGAGATCAGGGAGCACGGGTCAGGAGCCTTCGCGAAGAAGGTGGGCAGTGGCGCCGGAGCCGTGTTCGTCGGCTGGGACGCGGGACGGGACCAGAGCCAGAACGCCGTACCGCCACCGGCCAGGAGGACCAGTGCGGCGGCCACGACGAGCAGGCGGGTGCGGCGTGATCCGGCGGGACCGGGGGTGAGCCCCCGCAGGATCGTGCGGGCGGTGTCGGCGTCCGGGCGGTGGGCGGGGTCGGCCGCGAGCAGACTCTCCAACAGCGGGGCGAGCGGGCCGGAAGTCGCCGCGCCGGTGCCTCCCGAGGCGGGGCCGGATTCACCGATGTCTCCCAGAGGAGAGGCCGGAGCGGTGCCGTCCGCCGGGCGGGGGCCGGTGTCCGGCGCCTGCCCCTCGACGGCGGTGAACAGGACGGCGCCCAGGTCGCGCAGCTCGTCGGTGGCGTCGAACATGGCGAAGCCGGTGACCACGACCCTGCCGTCAGGGGTGAGAAGCACGCTCTCCGGGCCTGCCAGAAGGTGAACGCCGCGCTCGTGGGCGGCGGTCTGCGCGTCCAGTACGCGCAACCCGACCTCGGCCGTCCGTGCGGAGGTGAGCGGCCCCTCGGCCCGGACGGTCTGCAGCACCGAGCGGCCCTCGACCGACTCCAGGATCAGCCAGACCTGGTCGGGGAAGGAGACGACGTCGTGCAGGGCGATGACGTTCGGGTGTCTGAGGTCCGCCGCGGCGCGGATCCTGGCGAGGAGCCCGTCGCGCTGCGGGCCGGGCGGCGGGAGCGCCATCCCGGTGACCGTGACGTCGCGCTGGAGCAGTTCGTCGCGGGAACGCCAGGTGGTCCCTGTCCGGTCGTGGCGCTCCAGCAACCGATAGCGACCGGCCAGCAGGTTCGGGTCGCTCATACCGGTTCCTCGGGTGCGATGGTGTCGAGCCGTGCGGGTCTCTCGGATGTGGCGGCGCTGAGCCGTGCCGGTCTCTCGGGTGCGGTGGTGCCGGATTGTGCGGGTCTGCCGAGAGCGGTGACGTCGAACCGCGCCGATCGCCCAGGGGCCGCCGGGGGAAACGCGGGACGGGGGCGCTCAGTCAAGGTTGTTCAGCTTCTCGGCGACCTGGCGGGCGGCGCGAAGGGCCCGCCCGCGCAGCTCGGCGTTCGGACGCTCGCCCTTCTGTGACACGTCGACCTCGATCAGCAGGTTGCTGATCCGGAAACGAACCGTGGAGTGGACCCGGTCCAGCGCGGTCACGTCGAAGGCGAAGGCCTCCGCGCCCACCCGATCGGCCTTCCTGACGGCACCGGTCGTGCCGAAGGGGCCTTCCCCCCTGTCGGCGATGGTCCTGGTGCGTTCGGAGACGAAGAACTCGTGGGCCACCTCCGGGGCGGCCTTCGCGTTCACGGGGGCCTTGCGGGTGAGTGAGACCCGCAACCAGCGCGCTTCCGACGGCCCGCCCCAGCCGCAGGAGGACCCCTCTTCCGCCGATGTGGTCGTCGCGGGCTCGGGGGTCGCGCCGGGCACCACGGCCTGGCTCTGGGCGTCCGCCAGCAGCGAGCAGGCGTCGGGCACGGTGGCGAACCGCCCGGCGCCGGCCGTGGGCGACGGGGTCGCGGGCGCTTCAGAGTCGTTCGACGTCATCAGGACCACCGCCCCGGTCGTGGCGAGCGCCACCGCGGCGAGTGCGACCCCGGTGATCAGGGCGGTACGGCGAGGCTTGGCCACCCGCCTTCCCGGCACGGTCTCCTGCGTGGAGAGGGGCGAGACGGCCGGGCCGGGGGAGACCGGGGAGACCGGGGAGAGTGGCCGCGGGGGCAGCCCCTGGGAGATCTGCCGCAGGGCCGTGCGCAGTCCTGCCTCTCCCGGGCGCAGCCGGGGATCCTTGCTCAGGGCCGCCATGAGCACCGGAGTCAGATCCCCCGCCCTGCGGGGCGGTGGTACCTCCTGGGTGAGGATCGCGCCGATGGTCGCGGCCGGGGTGTCGCGACGGAAGGGACTCCGGCCCTCGACGGCCGTGTACAGGGTCGCCGCGAGGGACCACAGGTCGGTGGCCGGGCCGTCGTCGGTGCCGCGCAGCCGCTCGGGGGCCATGTAGCCGGGGGAGCCGATCAGCGCGTCCGGGGAGGTGAGCTGGACGTCCCCCTCCAGGACGGCGATGCCGAAGTCGGTGAGCAGCACCCCGCCGTCCACGGCGAGCATGATGTTCGCCGGTTTCACGTCGCGGTGCACGATGCCCCGGCTGTGCGCGAGGGCGAGCGCGTCCAGCACGGCCAGGCCGATCACGGCCACCCTCCGGGGCGGGAGCGGTCCCTCGGCCTGGATCGCCTGTTCCAGCGAACGGCCTTTGACCAGGTCCATCACGATCCACGGGCGGCCGTCCTGCGCGACGACGTCGTGTACGGCCACGATGGACGGGTGTCCCAGCCGGGCGGCGGCACGCGCCTCGCGCAGGGTGCGTTCCCGCGCCTCGACGCGTTGCGCCTCGGGCAGGTGCGGGCCGAGCTTGACCTCCTTGATCGCGACCTCGCGGTGGAGCAGCTCGTCGCGGGCCCGCCACACGACGCCCATCCCGCCCGCGCCGAGCTTCTCCACGGCCCGGTAGCGACCCGCCAGTATCGGCAGCGGGCCCGCCATCCGATCAGTCATCGGTTTTCAGGGAGTCGTTGAGCCAGCGGGCCACCCGCAGCGCGCCTTCGGCGATCTTGCCGTCGGGGTCCTCCTTGACGCCGCCCCGCTCGTAGTCGACCTCGGCGATCAGGTTGCTGACCCGGAAGACCACGGTCGCCTTGTAGGAGCCGTTGTACAGGTTGATGGAGTTGTACGTGCCCGAGGTGAACGCCTCCTCGCCGACGCCCCGCAGGTCCTTGGGCGGGAGGGGCTTGGGGGTGGTGAACTGGCCCTTGTCGACGAGATCCTTCTTCTTGCCCGCCAGATACTCCCTCGCCCTCATGACCTCGGAACCGTCCTGCTTCTGGGCGATCAACCGGACCCGCAGGTCGTACTTCTCGACGTTGGGCTTGCGCCAGTCGTGCTGGTTGAGCCAGTTGCAGACGGAGTGCTCGACCTCCGAGCTCTTGAATCCCGGCACGACCTGGCTCACCTGGTCGTCGTCGAGCAGGCCGCAGGCCCGGGGAGCCGTGGCGAAGCGACCCTTGGCGCCCGACGGTTCGGCGGCGACGGTGTCGTCGGCGTTCGTGACGATCGAGGTGAGGAGGACGCCGATGGTGACCGCCATGCCGAAGAGCAGCGCGCCGGTGAGCGCGACGACGGGCCGGGGTACGAGCACCCCCGTCGTCCGCTCGGGAGGCTCCGCGGACGCGCCCGGTGGCGTGGGAACGGGAAGGGGGGCCGGCTCGCGCGAGGTGGGGGCGTCCTGCGGGCTCTGGTGGGACTGTGTGGGACCGGTAGGGAAGGGCGCGCCGGGGCGAGGCTGTCCCTGCTGGGGTGTGCCCTGGTGGGGCTGTCCCTGCGGGGGGAGACCGGGGGCGGTCCGCTGCTGCGGCGAGGGCTGGTTCTGCCAGGCGATCGGCGTGCCCGGAGATGAGGAGAGCGCGACCTGCGGGGGGACGGGGACGTCCTGCTGGGGGAGCTTCGCCGTGATGTCGGACATCTGCTCGGTGAGGGTCTTCCTGAAGGGCGCGGTCTCCTCTCCCGGGCGGGACGGGGCGGCCTCGTCCTCCTGCCTGCCCGCGACCCCGGGACCTCCGAGGGGCGCGGTCGCCTCGTACCTCTGCGGCCCTGTCGTGGTGGCCGCTCCCGGGGCCCCGGGAGCGCCGGGGCCCGGAGGGGGGGTCTGCCCGAAGGCCGCCGTCGCCGCGACAGCGGAGGGGGGGAAAGGGATGGAAGGGGAGGAAACGGAAGAGGAAGTGGGGCTGGAGGCTCCCGGCTCCGAGGTTCCCCCGACGAAACCTCCCGAGGTCGAAGGGAGCGCGCCGGTGGGAGGCGGCGTGGCCGGAGGTCCTGGACGGTACTGGGAGACCTCGATCAGGGCGCCGCGCAGGGTGATCGGGTCGGGCCGCTGGGAGGGATCGGCCGCGAGCAGGTGGAACAGGACGGGCGCGATCGGGCCCGCGTTGTCCAGGGAACCGCCGGGCGACGGCGGGCGGCCCTCGACGGCGGTGTAGAGGGTCGCGCCGAGTGACCACAGGTCGGCGGCGGGGCTGGTCACCCCCTCGGGGGAGGTGAAGAGCGGGGACGGCAGGGACGGCGCGGCGAGGACGATCTGCTCGTAAGGGCCGAGCAGCACCGAACCCGGCCGTACGTCGCCGTGGAGCATGCCCTGCCGGTGCGACACCGCGAGCTGGTCCAGCACGGCCACCCCGACCACCGCGGCCTGCTGCGGGGACATCGGCCCGAACCGGGCGATCACCTGTTCCAGTGAACTCTGTTCAAGCATCGGCGAGCCCTCGGCTCCGGCGATCCCGGGCCCCGGCGCGGTGGGAGCGGCGTGCGCACCCGCGTGCCTGCCCTGCGATCGAGGGACGTCTGGATGGTTCATCCGCTCGCTTTCTGCTTGTTCAAGGCGTTCGCGACCCATGTCGCGGTGGTGTGAGCGCCCGCCTGGATCGCCGGGCCGTCCTTGCTGCCGTCGACCACGGTGTAACCGACGTCGAGGACGAGGTTGTCCACGCGTACGACCACGTAGCTCTGCTCCAGCCTGCCTGTCTTGCGATTCTCGTAGACGTCGTAACCGAACGCCTCGTCCCCGACGGGTTCCACCGCCATCGGCGCCGTACTGCGGGAGGAGCGGATACCGGCCTGGATCTCCGGCCAGCTCCAGGCGTTCTCCCCGCTCGGTATGACCTCATGGCGCCGGTTCACGAACAGCTCGTGGGCCTGCCGCGGGCTCTTGCCCCACTGGTCGGCGCCGGAGAGACGCACCTCCAGCCCCATGCCGCTGGTGGCCCACTGGCAGCCACCGTCGTTGGTCGGCTTGCCCTCGCCCGCCAGCGCGGGCAGCAGTTGCCTGGCCACGGAGCCGGGGACGAGCGCGCATACGTCCACCGGCGTGGCGAAGGCGCCGGGACTCTCGCTGAGCCTGACCCTCTTCTCGGCGGCCGTGGGGTTCGAGGTGAGCAGGAACGTCACCCCGAAGGTGACCGCGACGACCACCGCGATCCCGGCCGTCTCGACGGCGGCCCACCGCGCCGTACGGCTCAGGCGCGGCTTGGGCGGCAGTACGGAGACGGGGGCGGGAGACGGCGGGGGGACGGGCGGCGCGGCCGGTGTCCCGGTCGCCGTACGACCGGCGGCCAGCTCTCCCAGCGAGCGGGCGACGGACTCGAAGGACGGCCGGGTCTCGGGAACCGGGTCGAGCATGCGCTTCAGCAGCGCGCCCAGCTCGCCCGCGCGCTCCGGCGGCCTCGGCGGCTCGGTGAGTACCCGGCCGATCGCCGCGATGGGGCTCTCCGCAGGGTGCGGCGGCACTCCCTCGACGGCGAAGTAGAGCGTGGCGCCGAGGGACCACAGGTCGGAGGCGGGACCGCCGCGCTCGCCGCGCAGCCGTTCCGGCGCGATGTAGTTGGGTGAGCCGACCAGGTGGCCGGTCCGGCCCGAGGTGGCCTCGCCGTCGGCGACCGCGAACCCGAAGTCGGTGAGGACGGCCTTGCCGGTCCTGGTGAGGAAGACGTTGCCGGGTTTGACGTCGTGGTGGACCACCCCGGCGGTGTGGGCGGCACCGAGCGCGCTGAGGATGCCCACGCCGATCCTCGCCACCTGGTGCGCGGGCAGCGGGCTCCGGTCGTGGACGGTCTGCTCCAGGGAGGCGCCCGACAGCAACTCCATGACGAGCCAGGGCTGATCCCGATCGATGATCACGTCGTGGACGGTCACGATCGAGGGGTGCTTGAGCCGGGCGGCGAGGTTCGCCTCGCGGAGCGCCGAGGCGAAGATCTCCTGTCGCCTGGCGGGATCGAGGTCAGGCGGGAGTCGTACCTCCTTCACCGCCACGTCGCGGCCCAGCGTCTCGTCGGTGGCGAGCCAGACCGTGCCCGCCCCGCCCTCGGCGAGAGGGTTCAGCAGCCGGTAACGGCCCGCCAGCACTCGAGTGTCGATCCCGTTCACCCCGTTCGCTTATCCCATCGCGGACAGCAACATAGTCACTTAGTGGCACATGAACCAATGAACAATGATTCCGCCCCATCCATCGCCCCGTGGCTTCTGTTCTCGTAGTGTTACGAGCATCCTCATGATGCCCCTGGGGCGCGGTGAAACGGGAAGCAGGGGGACTGCTCGCAAGTTCTCCGAACGCCTGGAGATCGTCGAGACGCTGCTCCGCAACCCCCCGGGAAAGATCCTCAAACGGAGCCGAAGCAGTCACCGGTGACGGGCGGCGAAGGGCCGCGACCGGGGAGTACGGGAGTTTCGAGCCGGTCGGAGTCGGGCCGAGTCGAGAGCTGAACCGGGCCGGGTTGAGAGCTGGGCCGGGTCGGAGCCGGGAGCTGAACTGAGCCGGGTTGAGAGCCGGGCCGGGGCCGGAAGTCAGCGGGAGTCGGACCACTTCTCGTGGGCGGTCCACAGCTGCTGCCAGAGCTTGGCGCGTTCCAGCGGGGTGACGTCGGGCAGGTGCAGGCCGAAGACGTCGGCGAGGATCTGGAAGTAGTCGCGTTCGGTCCGCGCGGTCAGGGAGTGCTCGCGGTCGCCGCGACGACTCAGGATCAGCCCTCGCATGACGTCGACGCCGCCCGCGTCGCGCCGCTGGATCGTGGCCACGCGGACGAAACCCGAATCGGGCGAGGTGGAGAGAAACTCGTGCATCGCGGCGAACTCCCGCATCTCGGCGGGCGCGCCGCAAAAGTCCATGCCGAGGAAGTCGCCGCGCGGGTCGTGGTCGAACCGCCACCCGCCGGGCTCCACCTCGGAGGGACGCAGGCCGTAGGTGAAGGGACCCTGCCGGTACGTGCCCTCGACGAGCGGGAGCGGGTCGTGGAGCGCGTCGCCCAGGCCCTGGTCGACGAGCCACTCTCCTTGAGGATTGCCCGGGGTCGGCAGTCCGGAGACCGTGAGCACGAGGTGGCCGCCGTCCACGTTCGCCGGGCCCTGGGCGCGGCCCTGCACCCCGCCGCGATGCCGGGTCACCCGGTAGCCGAGCGCCTTCAGCAACTCGGAGAAGGCCCCGTTCAGGTGGTAGCAGTAGCCGCCACGGCCCCGGACGATCCGCGCCGCCGATTCCACCGGGTCGACGGTCGTCGGACGGCCCAGCCAGATCTCCATGCACTCGTACGGCACGCGCTCGATGTGTGCCCGGTGCAGCAGGTGCAGTGACTCCACGCTTGGAGGTCCGTCGACCTTCACGCCGATCCTGCGGAGGTACGCGGTGACATCGATCACCCTGTCACGTTAACGCCCAGGTGGGCGCGTACCTAGCCTCGGACATGCGCTTTCTCTGGAATGAACGGTGCGCGCCCGGATTATCCGGTTGAGGCCGCGCCGGGTACGCCGGTAGCCTGACCGTCCCCGCGAGTGTGAGGAGGTGAGGAGCACATGTTCGCCGTTTCGGTCACGCGCTCCCGCCCCGGGCGACAGGCCGCCTGAGACCGGGAAGCGCACCTGCTTTCTGGAGTTTCGCTTGTCCGAGCCGTATCTGTCCGATCTGTCCACCTCCGACCTCTCCGATCTGCGGTTCCGTCCGCTAGAAGCGGGCGAGTTCGACCTGTTCCACCGCTACGGCCCGCTCCCGGCCTCCGGCGTCGGCGCCCGCCACCTGCCCTTCGAGGAGCTCGACTACCGGCCCGGATGGGTCTGGGTCGCGCTGCGGGGCGACGAGGTGGTCGCCAGAGCCGCCTTCTGGGGTCCGCCGGGCTCCGAACATCCCTACAGCCTCGACTGGTTCGACCCCGGCTCCGGCCCGCGCCGGATCGAGGTGGGAGCGGCCCTGCTGCGAGCCGCGTACGCGGCCCTGGTCACGCCCGGGTACGCCACACCGTCCGGGGCGCGACCCGACTACCACCTCTTCCTGCCCGCCGACTGGCACGAGCGCCCCGACGCGTTCGCGGACGCCTCCGACCGGATCGCCGCCGCGGAGAAGGCCGGGCTGCGGCGGTCCGTCGAGCGGCTCAACCTGCGCTGGCTCCCCGAGTACGGTCTGCCGCCCAGGTCGGCCCGGCTCACCTTCGCCCCTGCCGACGACGACGAGGTGGTGGTGAACCTGCTGGCCCGTGTCGCCGAGGGCAGCCTCGACGACTGGGACCGGCGCAACCTCGCCGAGCGGGGTGCGAGGGCGACGGCCGAGAGGACCGTGGCCGAGGTCGCCGACATGCCGGGAGGGCGCCGGAGGTGGCGGCTCGCCCGCGACGCGTCGGGAGAGCTCGTCGGCATCGTGATGGCGACGCGCAACTCCAGGAACGCCACGATCGGCTACCTCGGGGTCGACCCGGTCCACCGAGGCCGCGGTTACGCGGACGACCTGGTCACCGAGGCGCTGCACATTTTCGTCGCGGAGGGTGAGTCCGAGGTGAAGGACAACACCGATGTGGGCAACGCGCCCATGGCGGCCTCGTTCGCCAGGATCGGCTACCGGATCACCGGCCGTCGCCTGATCCTCGCCTGATTCCGGCCTCCCTCCGGATCCGCGGGGTCTTCGCACGCGCGGAAGGCCCTGCGGATCCGTTCGGGGGGCGCCGCACCCGCCGGTGGGGCCTCGTACGCGGGGCCCCGCCGGCGGGTCGGCCGGTCGCCGGGTGCGCAGAACCTTCACAATTCACCACAGGTCTTCTGCACGGCTCAGGTCTACGCTGCCGAGCATGGCAATCCCTCAGCAACGCCGTGTCCTCGTGGTCGAAGACGACGAGACGATCGCGCGGGCCGTACGCCACAGGCTGGCCGCCGAGGGCTTTGACGTGCAGGTCGTCGGGGACGGGCAGACCGCACTCGCCGCCTACGCGAAGACGGGACCCGACGTGGTGGTGCTCGACCGGCTGCTGCCCGGCCTCGACGGGCTGGAGGTGTGCAGGAGGATGCAGGCCGCGAGGCCGGTACCGGTGCTCATGCTCACCGCGCTGGGAGAGGAGACCGACCTTCTCGTGGGGCTCGGGGTCGGGGCCGACGACTACATGGCCAAGCCGTTCAGCATGCGCGAGCTGGTCGCCCGGGTGCACGCCCTGCTGCGCCGGGTCGAGCGGGCCTCCCAGCTGGCCGTGGCCGACACGGTCATCCGCCTCGCCGACGTCGAGATCGACACCGCCGAGCGCCGCGTCTACGTGCGGGGCGCCGAAGCCCAGCTGACCAGGACCGAGTTCGACCTGCTGTGCCGCCTCGCCGAGCGCCCCGGCCAGGTCTTCGAGCGGGAACGGCTGCTGGCCGACATCTGGGGCTTCTCCGAGGCCGCGGCCACCCGTACGGTCGACAGCCACGTGCGGGCCCTGCGCCGCAAGCTCGGCCCCGGAGTCGTCCGTACCGTCCACGGCGTCGGCTACGCCCTCGTCAAACCGTGAACGGTCGTCCCGGCACGCCGATGGCCGTTCACGGTCCGACAGGGGCGCCCGGCCGCGACCGCGCATCTCCGCGGTGCCACGGACCCACGCTCGTGTACGGCCAGAACGGCGGTTTCCGCGCGCCTTGGAAACGGTGCTCGCGCCCGGAGGAGAACCGATCGCCCTCTCCGTCACTCAGACACTCATGTGCCCTTCCACTCCAACACCGGGACGCGCCGACCATTGAGACCTCTCGACTTCCTGGGCCGGATCAAGGTAAAGCTCGGAATGGTGATCCTGCTGGCCGTGGTGACGGCGTTCGTCGTCAACGAGGTCGGCATCAACGCCGGCTACTCGCGCGACGTGCGCGTCGCGGTGGCCGTGGTGTTCGCGCTGATCATGGTGCAGCTGCTCGGGCGGGGCATGACCAAGCCGCTGCGCGAGATGGCCGCCGCCGCGCAGACCATCGCGAAGGGCCGGTACGGCCTGCGGGTCACCGCGTCCTCCCGTGACGAGGTCGGCGAGCTCGCCCGTGCCTTCAACGCGATGGCCGCCGACCTGGGGGAGGTGGACCGGCAGCGGCGTGAGCTGGTGGCGAACGTCAGCCACGAGCTCCGTACGCCGATCACCGCGCTCCGTGCGGTGCTGGAGAACGTGGTCGACGGGGTCTCAGAGCCCGATCCCGTCACCCTCGGCACCGCGCTCGCCCAGACCGAGCGGCTGGGCCGCCTGGTCGCGCAACTGCTCGACCTGTCCCGCCTGGAGTCCGGGGCACGGCTCATCGAGCGCGAGGACGTCGAGCTGCGTCCGCTGTGCGAGCAGGCCCTGCGGGAGGCCGTACTCGCGCGGGAGGGGGTGGTGGCGCGCTGCGAGGTCCCCGAGGGCCTGAGCCTGCGCGCCGATCCCGACCTGCTCGCACAGGTCCTCGCCAACCTGCTGGACAACGCGGTGCGCCACAGCCCCGCGGGCGGGGCGGTGGTGCTGGCGGCCACGGCCAGGGGAGAGGGGGTCCGGCTGAGAGTGAGCGACCAGGGACCGGGGATCGCGGTCGAGGACCGGGCACGGGCGTTCGAGCGCTTCTCCCGCCTGGACGCGGGCCGGGCCGCCGACGACGGCGGCGCCGGGCTGGGCCTGGCCATCACCAAGGAGATCGTCGAACTCCACGGCGGCTCCATCCACGTAGACGACGGTGTCGGTTGCCACATCGTGGCCGACCTTCCGGAAAGGATCGAGATGAACCCCCCGTCCCTCCCCGCCAAGGACTCCATCCCCTCGGGGGAGGACGCCGCCCGGGGCGAGGAGCCTTCGAGCGAGGCTCCCACGGAGCCCGCAGAACCCGCGGGTCTCGCAGCCTCCGCGCCACCGGTCCCGCTCGCGGCCGGTACGCCGTCGGTCCTGTCCGAGACCTCCACGCCGCCGCTTCCGTCCGTGGCCGGTACGCCGTCGGTGTCGCTCGTGGCCTCCACGTCGTCCGTCCCACTCGTGGCGGGTCCGTCGTCCGGACGCCGCGAGACCGTCGAGGTCACCGAGGTCACCGGGGTCACCGGGGTCGCCGCGACTGTCGTGTCCGACGAACCGGTGGAAGCCGGTCGGGCGTCCGGGGCCGATCAGGGTTCCGTGGCCGTCGAATCCAGGGAGCCGGTCGAACCGGTGGAGAGCGGTCGTACGCCCGAAGTCCCTGAGACGGTCGCGGCCGGACAGGTGCCCGCTTCTCCGGGACCGGGGTCGAAGTCGGGACCGGGGTCGGAGTCGGAGTCGGGGCCGGGACCAAGGTCGGGGTCGGGGCCGGCGCCTGCCGCCCTTGACCTCGGAGCCGTCGCCCCGCCTCCTCCCGTACGACCCTCCCCGCAGCCGTACCCTCCACGACCCGTGCTCGCCAGGGACGAGAGCGCGCGTCAGAGGCCGGTCGTGATGCGGAACTGGCCGGGAGCGTTCTCCGGGGTCTTCCTCGGCGGTATCGCGGGGTTGGTGTGCGGGGTGATCGTGGGCATCGCCCTCGCGACCCTCGACGCCCTGCTGGCCGCTTTCGCCGGATCCGTCCTCTTCGCCATCGGCGCGTTCGTCGGCACGGTCATCGGCGCCACCACCCCCACCACCGATTTCCTGGCCTCCGTCGAACCGCTCCCGCCCCGGCCTGAGGAGCGGAGGCCCACCGCACGACGCGCAGCGGGCCCGGGAGCTCCCCGGCGGGAAGGCGAGGCGCGGGCGACGGGAGTCGGGGAAGGGGCGACAGGCTCACCGACAGGCTCACCGACGGGGTCACCGACGGGTCCGTCGGCGGTCTCCCGGCCGGGCGGGGGGAGCGGTCCCGGGGCGCCCGGAGGCTACAACGGCCCCGGGGCTCCTGGAGGGTACAAGGCGCCGCCGGTCTTCCCCCGCCCCGAGCTGCCGGACACCCCCCGGTGGGTGCTGCCGGTGTCCGCCGCCGTCGGACTGCTCGCCGCGGTCGCGGTGCCGTACAGCAGGGCCGGGCTGGGGCTCGTGCTGGTGTCCGCGGCGATGGGGGCGGCGACGATCCCCGCGGTGCGCAGGAGGATCACCCCGTGGTCGGCGGGGATGGGGGCGATCGCCTACGGGCTGGTCGCGACGGTGATGTTCAGGGACGCGGACTGGCTGGTCGGCATCCTGCTGCTGGCCGGGTTCCTGACGGCCGCGCTCGCTCTGTCGGGGGCCGGGCGCGGCTGGCTGGGGGTGATCAGGGGCGGCGCGTCGGTGATCCTGGGCCTGCTGCCGGTGCCGTGGTTCCTCGGGGCGAGGCTGAAGGGCCTCGCGTCCCGTCGCCGGGTGATGCCCCTGCTGCTGGGGGGTGGGCTGACCGTCGTGCTGCTGGCGGTGTTCGGGGCGCTGTTCGTCTCGGCGGACGCGGTCTTCGCCGAGGCCGTCGAGCGGGTGTTCAGCGCGCAGGAGTGGGCGGAGTCGCTACCGCTGCGTATCTTCCTCTTCGTCGTCTTCGCGTGCGTGGTCGCCTCCGCCGTGCTGGTCGGGCTGCGACCCGTGGCCGAGCCGAAGGCTCCCGACCTGAAGGTCACGGTCGGTCGCGGTCTCTGGGTGACCCCGCTGACGGCGCTCAACCTGCTGTTCGCCACGTTCGTGGGGATGCAGCTCACCGTGCTGTTCGGCTCCACCCGGTGGGTGGTCTCCGCCACCGGGCTGACCTACGCGGAGTACGCGCGTTCCGGGTTCTTCCAGCTCGTCGTCGTCAGCGTGTTCGTACTCGCCATCGTCGCGGTCGCCTCGGGGACGCTGGATCTCAAGGGCTCCGACCGCTGGCTGATGGCCGGACTGCTCGGCGTGCTCTGCGTGCTCACCCTGGTGATCCTGTTCTCCGCGCTGCACCGCCTGGACCTGTACGCGGACGCCTACGGGCTCTCCCGGCTGCGGGCCTCGGTGTCGGCGACGGTGCTGTGGCTGGGCGGGGTCTTCGCGCTGGTCCTCGCCGCGGGCGCGGCCCGGCTCACCGGGCGCGGGCACGCGCGCTGGATGCCCAGAACCCTGGTGCTGATGACGAGCGCCTCGCTGCTGGCGTTCGCGGTGTGGAACCCCGACCTGCGGGTCGCGGAGACCCAGATCGCCGTACGGGGCGTGGAGCGGGTCGACCTCGAATACCTGGGCGACCTCGGCGCGGAGGCCGTGCCCGCCCTGGACCGGCTGCCCGAGCCGTCCCGCAGTTGCGTCCTGCGGGATGTGGTCGCGGCCAACGACCTCGCCGGACCCGATTCGTGGAACGGCTGGAACCTGGCCCGCCGCGAGGCGAGGGACCTGCTGGCCCAGCGACCGGTGCTCAGCACCGTTTCCTGCCCGCAGACGATCTCCCGCCTGGAGATCCCCGACCAGGACTGAGGGATTCGAGGGCCGCCGGGCCGGGCGATTCGTCCACCGGTGGCCCGCACCCGTTCGGCGAGTCGCCGGACAGGGCGGGCCAGGTCGTCCAGGTCGGTCTACGCGATGTCACGGACGAAAGGGCGGACGGCGGCCTTGTTCACTTCGTCTCCGCGCCTTCCGGGTCGCCGGCGAGCGTGCGCGCGGCCGCCGCGTCGTCCTCGTTCCAGCCCCAGTGACCGTCGCGTTCCCCGGTCTGCTCGTCGATCCACCGGTTGTGGGCCTCCCACGCGGCCTGCTTGCTGGTCCCCAGCGCGGCACCGATCTGCGACCACGAGGCGCCTGCCCGGCGGGCGGAGCGTACGGAGAGCTGACGTCCGTAGCCCGCCTTCCGCGCGATCACCTCACCCAGCGCGAGGAGCTCCAGCGCCTCACCCCGGGTCAGGGGCTCGGCGCCGGGGTCGAGTGGCGCGAGCTCGGAGTCGTCCTCGTCGGCCGGTGCGGCCAGGGCCTCACGGGTGCGTAGCGCGTCGTAGCGCACGGTCGCGGTCAGCAGCGTGAACCGACGTTCAAGATCCTCTGGAGTCGCCATGGGTCGAGTATTTCGTCATGCTGTCTTGACGTCAAGCCTCCTTGACGTCAAGACAGCATGACGTTAGTTGGCGGCTCTCTTGGTAGTCATGCGAGAGGGCCGTCGTGCCCGTTCATCAGAAGTGGCCGATGCTGGCTGAGCTGGAGGTGAGTGCCCAGCGGTGGAGGACGGTCGTTTCTGCCTCGTACATCTGGGTCTTCAACCCCTCCAGGGTCCGGTCGCAGATGATCAAAGGTTCGGGGGTGGGCCAGGTGGCGATGGCGTGGAAGAGGCGGCTTCCGGTGCCGTAGAGCACCGACCAGCCTGGGCGGGTGGCCTGCAGCATCGCGGCTTCGGCTCGGGCTTCGTGGTCCCAGGTGTAGCGCGGGACCGCGATGACGGCCTGGCCGTCGCGGTGACGCCCCCGGGCTGCGGACAGGCAGCGGCGAATCATGAGATCACCTGCCCGGCCTGCGCCTCCCGCGCGATGGCCTCCTGCCGTTCGGTCTCGGCCCGCAGGGCCTCCAGGCTGTCGGCGTCGACGGTCCGCTCGGCACCGGCGTGGAATGCGACCGAAGGGAAGGGCTCCTCCCGGCTGGCCCATAGCCGCCCGGCATCACTGAGAATCAACCGCCAGCCGGGGATGGTGGATACAGGGTGGGTGGATTTGGCCTCGTTCACTGATTGGACCTCCATCCGATAACGGGCTTGTCCGATCGTTCGCAGTGATGGACGAGCCCGTTTCATGAGGTGGGCAAAGACACGGAGGGGATGCCGTACGGGCTGGATGGCCAGTACGAAGGCGGGGTGATTGCTGAGCACCTTCGGGTCCCGCCTGTTTGAATTCTCTGTCCATCACACGCGGTAAACCTGTGCATCGGTAGGTGGTGCTGGGGGAAAATAAAGGGATCGGCGTTTCCCTTCGGCCCTAGGTGCGTGATGAAAAAGCTTCCAGTATGGGCTGTTCGACTCCGCGAAGAGCGGTGCGCCCGGCTTTGGTCGCAAAAAGAGATGGCCAAACGCCTGGCCGAAGCGGCTGACGAGTGGACCCGCGAGCGCCTCCCGACCAGGGAGTCGCTGGTGCGATCGATCAAGGGATGGGAAGCGGGGAAACACCGGCCCAGGGAGCCTTATCTCACGCTGTACTGCCGGGTGTTTGGTTTCAGGGAAACCGAATTGTTTGAGGAGAACGTTCCTATTCGTCCAGATGCATCGGCATCACTGGGCATCGAGGCGCTTGATCCATTTGTCATAGACGGCCGACCGGCCGACGCGGACTATGTGATGACGCTCCGGACCACCGGGCAGGCGCTTGTCGCGCTGGACACCGCGTACGGGGGAAACGAGATCTTCCCCCTCGCAGTGCGGGTCTTCCGAACCGCCAGTGCCAAACTCGCCGCAGGAAACTTCACCGCGACCGTCGAGCGAGACCTCGAAGCCGCCGCCGGAGAGGCCGGAGAGATCGCCGCCTGGCAGGCCCATGACGCCGATCGGCAGGATGTCTCACGTCAGATCATCCACGAGGCGATGATGCTCTCCCGTCTCGCGGGAGATCGCAGTATGGAACTGCTGGAACTGGCCCATCTCTCGATGCTGTCCCAGTTCCAGCGTCGCCCGCACGAGACGTTGCGGATCGCCGACGACGTGCTCGCCGGTGGTGATCTCCCTCCTCGTGTCGAAGCGATATTCCAGGTACGGCGAGGTCGGGCGCTCGCCGCACTGGGTGACGGGACGCGGGGGTTCGAAGCGCTCCATCGGGCACGGTCCGCGCTCACCGAAAGCATCGGCGCTCGCGATCCGTACTGGTCGTGGTGGATGGACGAGGCCGAGTTGGCCGGGCATCAGGGGATGGCCTACGCGGAGCTGGGCGAGTGGGGCAAGGCTGTCATCCCGCTTACGGAGGCTTACGAGCATCACCTGACGCGGGGACGTTCTCGCTATAACTGCGGGGCCCAACTGCTCAACGGCCTCGTACACGCACAAGCGTGGCAGGAGGCCGAGCCGGTCATCGTGGAGGTGATGGCACAGGCGAGCGAGATCGCCTCGGCGCGTACGGTCAACCTGCTGCTCCGTGTCGCCGACCGCATCGAGCTCGCCGGAACGGGGCCGACGTCAACGCTGGCGGACTCGGCCCAGGACCTGGGCCGTGTGCTGACCTGCGCATAAGGCTCACGAACGAAACCCGCGTGGCACTTTCTGGCCGGCCCCGCCGGGGGCCGTCCGCCTAAGCACGGCGGCGTGTTCCGCTTCGTCGACCCGTCGACCTGGCACAGCCCGGACCAGGCCACCTCGACCCGGGCGACGCGCTACGGCACAGCGATCGCGACCGCATGGGACCGGCTGCATCATCAGCTCACTCGCCGGGCCGCCTGGATCGACCACGACGGCGAATTACCGATCATCGAGGGCACGCTGATCCGGCTGAGCGTGGAACGGCTGCCGGGCGATGCCCATCCCCGGCCGGTGTGGCTGTGGTCCTCGGCCCTGGGCCTGCCGGCCGCCCGGATCGACCTGCTGTGGCAGGCGTTCCTGCGCAGATTCGACCTGGAGCATACGTTCCGGTTCTTCAAGCAGACCCTGGGCTGGACCGCGCCGAAGATCCGCAGCGCTGAGGCGGCCGACCGCTGGACCTGGCTGATCATCGCCGTCTACACCCAACTGTGCCTGGCCCGGTATTTGGTGGAGGACCTGCGCCGTCCGTGGGAGAGACCTGTCCTGCCCGGGCGGCTGAGTCCGGCTCGGGTACGGCGGGGGTTTCGCAACATCCGTCCGGCAACGTCATGTCCGGCCCGTGCGCCCAAACCCGGCAAGCCCGGCCCGGGACGTCCGCCCGGTTCCCGCAACCAGCGCCGCGCTCCCCGCCACGAACTGGGGAAAGTCAACAAGCGACCGAAGTCCCTCACAGCCAAACGTGATCTCGGAGGTCAAACAACACGCTGAGAAAGAGCTACACCCATGCAGGTTCCCGCAAGTTACCGACCGGTACGGCCGGGTTTTGGGTCTACCGGGTCTCGATGGCGTTGCAGCCAGCCACAAGAGGATTCCCAGTGATCCGAACGATCCTTGACACGAATGCGGCGGATCATCGTCGTCTGGAAGGAGACAGTGGTGAGGGTAAGCAAGGGGTCACTGGCCATCGGCGCGGTGCTGGGGCTGGTCGTCGGCGGATCGGGGATCGCCGTCGCGGGAGCGGCGGACACCAGCGAGGTGATCACAGCATGCGTGAGCACGAACGGGGCGGTACGGATCCCGCCGGCCTCCCCCTCGCCCGGCGAGACCATGCTCGCCCCCGCTCCCACCACTACGGCGTCCCCTGGCAGGTGCCTGGCCACTGAGCGGCAGATCTCCTGGAACCAGTCGGGCCCCGCCGGTCCAGCTGGGCCGGCGGGCGACAGCGGCCCGGCTGGACCCAAGGGAGAAGTGGGTATCTCCGGGCTGGAGGTAGTCACGCGCGACGTCACGTTCCCCGCCGGTGCACAGAAAAGCGCCACAATCACCTGCCCGGAAGGCAAAGTGCCCATTAGCGGAGGGTACATGTATGGGCGTGCCGACCACTGGTACCTTGAGGACAACATGGCGGTGGGCTACCTGGGCTTGAGCATGGGCCAAGACGGCAAACTGGAAAACACCTGGGGCTATCGGGCCAGCAATCACAACACCTGGCCGGTCACGGTCCGCACGACCGCTCTGTGTGCGATCCTGCCCTGAACCAGTGGCGGGCGTTTGCGCGGCCCGCGCTAGTAGGCGGCCCTCGCTGGAAGGCGAGGGCCGCTTTAGTTCGGGTGAGGGTCAGGGCACCCAGTGGTTGCCGGTTACGGTGATCATGACTTGGAGCTGGACGCTGGTCGAGTAGTAGTCGTTCGCGGTGAACGGGGTGTTGAGCATCTTGTTCCACAGGGCGTCCAGCCAGGCCTGGCTGCCGGAGTCGGTCATCGCCGCCACCGCGAACGGGGCGAAGTGGGCCGGCGCGCTGCCGCTGGAGATCTGGGTGCCGTTGAGGGAGTAGCCGATCGCGATGTTGTTCGGGTTGCCGCCGGTCTTGCCCTTGATCCAGGTGTTGAGCTTGCGTGCGGCGGCGAGGGACTTGGCGTCGCCGCTGGTCACCGCGTCGTTGCCGATCCGCCACGGGTCACGGCAGGCGTTCCACCAGAACTTGCCGTCGTTGGCGGACTCCAGGACCTCACCCGGCGCGGGCTTGGGGGTGGTGTTGGTGTTGACGACGAAGTCGGCCAGCAGGCCGGTGTTCGGCGCGTAGGTCGACTGCTGGGAGGCGATCAGGTTCTGGTGGTTGGTGCGGACGGTGTCCCAGGTCGTGTCGCCGGTGGCCTTGCGGAACGCCCTGAAGTGATCGATCATCCAGTCCGAGGAGCGGCTGATCCAGTAGTACTGGTCGCCGGAGCTGCTCCAGTCGCCGAGCTTCATCAGCTTGGTGGTCGGGTTGACCTCACCGGCCTTGATCGCGTTGATGTGGTTGATCGCGAGCTGCCGGTAGTTGTAGGTGCCGGTGCTTCCCCACTGCCGGTCGGCCAGGAGCAGGCCGTAGGCCACGTCCAGGTCGCCGTCGGTGGCGGAGTCGCCGCCGTTGACGCTCTGGCAGGCGGTGTTCTGCTCGGCGGCGAGCAGGCCGGGGGTGATCGACGACGGGTGGGCCAGGACGTACTTCACCAGGCCGTCGAAGATCTTCTTCGCGTCCGGGTCGGCCCCGGCCATCGTGGCGGTGATGACCATGCCGTAGCCCTGCGCCTCGGCCACGTACGGGTGGTCGGCGTCGGGGGAGATGATCTGGTACCAGCCGTTGCCGCAGTTCTGCTTGACGAAGGCGGCCTTCCAGCGCCGGTAGTAGTCGACCACCTTCTGGTCGAGCGTCGCCTGGGTTCCGGTCGGGCGCAGCATCCCGGCCGCGTAGGGGATCTTGTGGGAGCCGAACGGCACGCCGGGGGCGCCGGGGGACGGGGTGGCCGTGGGGGTGGGGCTCGGGGTCGTGCCGCCCGTGCTGCCGTAGACCTCCATCTCGTACAGCGAGTAGCCGTACACGGTGCCCCGCGCGGTCCCGTACATCCGCACGTAGCGGCCGGTGCCCGAGAGGGTCAGGTCGTCGACGCCGCCGTCGCCGGTGGTGGTCGAGTAGACCGACGTCCAGGTGGAGCCGTTGGGCGAGACCTCGATGCGGTACGACTTCCCGTACGCGGCCTCCCAGGTCAGCTTGACCCGGGAGACGGTGGCGGAGGCGCCGAGGTCGACGCGGATCCACTGGGGGTCCTGGCCCTCGGCGGAGGCCCAGCGGGTGGCGGTGTTGCCGTCGAAGGCGGCGCCGGGAAGCAGGGTGGAGTCCTCGGTGGAGGAGGCGGTGGCCGGGCGGCCACGGGAGAGCAGGGAGTCGGCGGCGAAGCCGGCCGGTGCCGCCAGTACGAACAGCGATGCGATCAGTGCCGACGCCAGTGCCAGGGCGAGGACGGGCGAGGGGCGTTGGAGGCGTTCGAGGCGCGGTCTCGCGTGCACAGGGGTGCCCTCTCTGCGATCATCTAGTTAGGAAAGGTTCCTAACTAGGGAAAGATGGCGCCATCCCTGACACGCTACGGTCAAGGGGATGGGGGGCCCAAATTCCTCCCATACCTAGAACCGGGGAAATCCGGGACAGCGGCAGGGAGAACGAAGACGAGCGCTGGATGCGGCGCAGACCTTTCGGGTGATTGAATCCCCGCATGTCGTTCGATGTGTTGATCAGGGATGGCTGGGTGCTCGACGGTACCGGGGCTCCGGCTCACCGGGCCGACGTCGGTGTCAACGGAGACCGGATCACCGCCGTGGGCCGCCTGGAGGGCGCGGACGCCGCGACCGTCGTCGAGGCCGCCGGGCGCCACGTCATGCCCGGCCTCGTCGACTGCCACGCCCACGGTGACGCCCTCGTCTTCGACAAGGACGTGCAGTTCGCCGCGCTCCGCCAGGGCGTGACCACGTTCGTCCTCGGCCAGGACGGGCTCTCCTTCGCACCCTCCACCACTCCGGAGACCTTCGCCTACGCGACCCGCTACTTCGCCGCCGTCAACGGCGTCCACCCCTCGGCCGACGGGCCGATCGGCGTGGCGGAGCTGCTCGCGGGCTACGACCGGGCGACCGCGCTGAACACCGCGTACCTGCTGCCGCACGGCACGATCCGCCACGACGTGATGGGCGCCGCCGAGCGGGCAGCCACCGCCGACGAACTCGCCGCGATGCTGGCCCGCGTCGAACGCGGCCTGGCGGAGGGCGCCGTCGGCCTCTCCACCGGCCTGGAGTACGCCCCCGGCCGCTACGCCGACGCCGCCGAGATCGCCGCGCTCTGCGCACCGCTGGACCACCTGCCGTACGTGACGCACATGCGCGGGTACGGCGCGGCGGCCCCCGCCGGGATGGCCGAGGTGAGCGACATCGCCCGGCGCTCGGGCGCCGCCGTGCACGTCTCGCACTACCACGGCCCGGCCTCCACGCTCCTGCCGCTCGTCGACGAGGCCCGGCTCATGGGGGTCGACCTGACCTTCGACACCTACCCCTACCTGCGGGGCAGCACGATCCTCGCGATGGTCGCGCTGCCGCCGTGGGTCCCGGCCGCCGACGTCGAGCGCACGCTGGAGGTGCTGGAGTCCGAGCCGATCCAGTGGGACGAGACGCTCTGGCCGAGGATCACCTTCTCCCACGTACCCGGTGCCGAGTGGGCCGAGGGGATGACGCTGCCCGACGCCGCGGCCGAGGCCGGGCTGGAGCCGGGGGAGTTCTGCCGCAGGATCCTGATCGACACCCGGCTGGAGGCCGGATGCGTGGCGGCCCGCCCCGACGAGGGCCCCGAGGGTGAGGCGTCGGTCCGCGCGATCCTGCGCCATGCGGCCCACACCGGCGGCTCCGACGGCATCTACGTCGGCGGCCACCCCCACCCCCGTGGCTACGGGGCGTTCGCCAGGATGCTCGGCCACCACGTCCGCGAGACCGGCGACTGGACCCTGGAGCAGGCCGTCGTCCACCTCGCCTCGCACCCGGCCCGCCGCTTCGGTCTCGAAGGGCGGGGCCTCGTCCGTCCCGGCCAGGTCGCCGACCTGGTCGTCCTGGACGCCACCGCGGTCGCCGACCTGGCCACGTACGCCGTCCCGCGCACCCCGGCCACCGGGATCGGCGACGTCCTCGTCTCCGGGGTCCCGGTGCTCACCGCGGGAGCGCTCACCGGCGCCACCCCCGGCAGAGCGCTACGCCCCTGAGAAACGGCGTCACCCCTCGGTAAGACGCCGGGCTTTCGAGGAACGGTGCCCTCTCCAGGGCCGCCCCCGGAAGCCCTTCGGGCACGCCCCTGAAAAGGTCGCCGTGAGGATAGGGTCCTCAGGGCGGCGAAGGGGAATGCGATCTCCCACGCCCGGATCCGGCGGCCGACGAGCCGTCGAATCCACCAGGCGACCAGAGGGGGACGGGACGTGAAGGGCATCGTGGATCCCGGGGCGGTGCTGGGAGCCTCACTGTTCGGCGGGGCGTTCACCTTCCCGGTGATGGTGGCCCACCGCAGCGCGCTGAAGCACAACATCGCGACCCTCGCGGCCTTCACCCGCGAGTACGGGCTCACCTTCGCCCCGCACGCCAAGACCACCATGTCGCCCGAGCTGGTGAAGGCGCAGCTCGACGCGGGCGCGTGGGGAATGACGGTCGCCACCCCCAGCCAGGCGCTCACCCTGCGCGGGTTCGGCGTCTCCCGGATCGTCCTCGCCAACCAGGTCTTCGACCCGGCGGGGCTGGCCGCCCTCGCCGCCCGGCTGGACGAGGATCCCGCGTTCGAGTTCCTGTGCTTCGTCGACTCGACGGCCGGGGTCGAGGCGCTCTCCCGGCACGCGGGAGCCAGGCCGTTCCGCGTGCTGGCCGAACTCGGCCACCAGGGCGGGCGCGGCGGCAGCCGTACGCTCGCCCAGCTGCTGGAGGTCGCCTCGGCCGCGCAGGCGGCCGAGGGGGTGGAGCTGGCGGGCGTCGCGGGATACG
The DNA here is from genome assembly GCF_040635605.1 of Streptosporangium sp. NPDC006930. Classification (NCBI taxonomy): domain Bacteria; kingdom Bacillati; phylum Actinomycetota; class Actinomycetes; order Streptosporangiales; family Streptosporangiaceae; genus Streptosporangium; species Streptosporangium sp. NPDC006930. The sequence goes on from NZ_JBEYID010000003.1 coordinate 191,940, forward strand.
AGGGCTCGCTGGGGTCGGCGGAGGAGGTACGGGCCTACCTGCACCGGCTGCTGGAGGCGCTGGAGCACCTGCGGGTGCGCGACCCGATCCTGTCGGTGGGCGGCAGCCAGTGGTTCGACGTGATCGGCCGCGAGCTCGCCGCCTGCCAGGCGAGGGTGATGCTGCGCAGCGGCGCGTACGTCTCCCACGACGACGGCTACTACCGCGAGCGCACCCCGTACACCCGGATCGACGGGGAACTACGCGCGGCGCTGGAGATCTGGGCGCACGTGCTGAGCGTCCCCGAGCCCGGCCTGGCCGTGGTCGGGTTCGGCAAGCGCGACGCCCCCTTCGACGAGGGATTGCCGATCCCGCGTGGAGCCGTCGCGGACGCGACGGTGCTCAAGGTCCAGGACCAGCACACGCTCCTGAGGCCGGCACCCGGCTCGCCGGTGCGGCCGGGCGACCTGGTGTCGTTCGGTATCTCCCACCCGTGCACCGCCTTCGACAAGTGGCGGACCATCCCGGTGGTCGACGAGGAGTATGTCGTCGTCGATCTGATAAACACCTTTTTCTAAATTTCCATCGCTGAGGATTGGTGAGATGAGCGACAAGCAGGAGCTGAGGACGAGCGAGGGCGCGGCGCCCGTCGGGGCGTACTCGCAGGGTCTCGTGGTCGGCGACTTCGTCTACACCTCGGGCATGGGGCCGCTCAGCCCCGAGACCGGCGAGGTCGTCGGGACCGATGTGGCCGAGCAGACCCACCAGGTGATGCGCAACCTCGGCGCGATCCTCGCGGCCCACGGGCTGGGCTTCGACGACGTGGTGAAGTCGACCGTGCACCTGGAGCACCTCAAGCGTGACTTCGCCGCCTACAACGAGGTGTACAAGTCGTATTTCACCCGCCCGTACCCGGTTCGCACGACCGTCGGCTCGGACCTGATGGACATCCTCGTCGAGATCGACTTCGTGGCCTACAAGCCGCGTTAGAGTCTGACCGACTTCGTGGGAGGGCGGCGGCTTGGACAGCTCGCTATACGTCTACGTCGAGGACGTGCGCGGGGAGGGCCTTGAGGCGGTCCTCGACCGGATCACCGGATACGGCGTGACGGGCGTGACCGTGGCCGCGGCCTACCACCGTGCCCGCGACGTCACCCCGCACGGCCGCCCCCGGGTGACGATCCGCAGCGACGGCGCGCACTTCACGCCGCCCGCCGACCTGTTCGGCGGGCTGCGGCTGGTGCCGCCCGTCCAGGACGGCGCCGAGGACGAGCCGCTGGCCGCCCTGCGCGGGGCCACCGCCGAACGCGGGCTCGCCCTGCACGGCTGGACCGTCTTTCTGCAGAACACCACGCTCGGCCTGGCCAACCCGGACGTGACCGTACGCAACTGCTTCGGCGACCGCGGCTCGCCCGCCGACCTGTGCCCCTCCCACCCCGACGTGCGCCGGTACGCGGTCGCGCTGGGCCGGGCGGTGGCCAGGCAGGGCGTCGACAGCGTGGTGGCCGAGGCGTTGCACTATGGAACCTTCGGCCATGGCTACCACCACGAGCGCAGCTTCGTCCCGCTCGGGCCGATGGACGCCTTCCTGCTCGGCCTGTGCTTCTGCGGTTTCTGCATGCGCCGCGCCGCCGACCTGGGCGTGAACGCGGAGGTGGCGCGCGAGGAGTGCTCCAGGATCGTGGGCGCCGTGTTCGACGGCGATCCTCCCGCCCAGGGCGAGGTGACCCGCGCCGCCCTGACCGCGTACGCGGGGCCCGAGGTGGTCGCCTACGCGCGGGCCCGCTCGGAGACGGTGACCTCGCTGGTCTCCGAGGTCTCCACCGCCGTCACCGACGAGGGCTCGCGTCTCGTCTTCCTCGACGGGACCGGTGCGGTGAAGGGGTACACCGACGGGCTGCCCTCGCCGGGGTTCGCCGCGCACGACTCCTGGCAGCTCGGCGTCGACCTGGTCGCCCTCGGTGACCTGGTGCCCTCGCTCGGCGTGCTCGCCTACGCCCGGGACGTGGCCAGGGTGGCCGACGACGTCGCCGCCTACCGCCGTTCCACGGGCAAGGACAAGGAGTTGCGGGTCGTCCTGCGCCCCGGCCTGCCCGACACCGACTCGGCCGACCGGCTCGCCGCCAAGGTTCGCGCCGTACGGGCCTCGGGCGCCGACGCGGTCGACTTCTACGCGTACGGGCTCATGCCCTACCCGATCCTGGACCGCATCCCGGGCGCGCTCTCCACCTGAGACCGACCTGGTCCGGCGAGACCGGCCGGAGGAGGCCGATGTCTGGTCGGCCGGGGGTCTTCGCGAGGCGGGGCTCGGGTTCTGCGGCGGGTCCACGAGCGGATCTACGAGCGGGTTCGTGGGCGGGGTCGCGAGCAGGTTCATGAGCGGTTTCACGAGCGGGTCAGTGGGCGGGTCAGGAGGCGCGGGCGCCGTCCAGGACGGTGCTCACGGCGCGGGCGGCGAAGTCGTCGTCGAGGGGCAGGCCGCGGAAGACCGCGCGCAGCCAGACCGCTCCGGCGAGCAGGTCGACGATGAGCATGGGGTCGGCCCCGGCGGGCAGCTCGCCGCGCCGCCGCGCACGGTCGAAGACGGCCTGCTCCCGCGCGAACCGGTCGGCGAAGAAGCGCCGGGTCGCCTCGGCGAGCTCGGGGTGGTGAACGGCGGCACCTAGGGCCGCGACCGCGACGTCGGCGGCGGGAGGACGGGTGAGCAGGGCGGCGACCCCGCCGACCAAGGCCTCCAGATCCCCCCTGAGGTCGCCGGTATCGGGCGGCTCCATCGCGAGCAGGTCGGCCTCGACCAGGGCGGCGGCGAGCAGTGCCGCCTTCGATGTCCACCACCGGTAGATCGTGGTCTTGTTCACCCCCGACCGCTCGGCGACCCCTTCCACCGTCAGGCCCTCGTATCCCTTGGTGGCGAGAAGTTCGAGCGTGGCCTGGAAGATCTGCTGTTCCTTGCGCGGTGCCATGGGCCGACTATAGCGACTCATAGCAACGCAACGGTGCGTTGTGTTTTAATCGACGCCAGCTCCCCGGCCGGGTCATCTCCCCGATCGGGACGACCCTCTGGAGGCGTGCCATGCTCCCCGTCGTTCTCGTCCACGGCATCCGGCTCAGCGCGACCATGTGGGACCCCGTCATCTCCCACCTCTCCCGCCTGGGGCGTCCCGCGACGGCCGTGGACCTGCCGGGCCACGGCACCCGCCAGGGCGAGCCGTTCACGATGGACGCGGCGGCGTCGGCGGTCGCGGACGCCGTCGGCGCCCTTGGCGGCCGGGCGCTCGTGGCCGGGCTCTCCCTCGGCGGATACGTCGGCATCGCCACCGCGGAACGCTTCCCCGAGCGGGTGACCGGGCTGATGGCGATCGGATGCACCGCGCTCGGCTCGGCAGCGGGCCCCCACCGGGTCGCCGCCTCGCTCGCCGCCCGGAATCCGTCGCTCGCGAACCGGATCAGCTCCTACGCCCTTCGCCGTCTCCTGCCGGGACCCGTGGGGGAGGCGATGGTGGCCGGGGGAGTCTTCTGCGAGGTGATGCCCCAGGCCGTCGACGCAGTCGCCGACCAGGATCAGCTCACGGCCCTGGCCTCCTACCCGGGACGCGTGTGGCTGGTCAACGGCACCCGGGACCCGTTCCGGGTGCACGAACGCGCCTTCCTGCGCGCCTGCGGGAACGGACGGCTCATCCTCGTCCCCCGCAGGGGGCACCTGGGCGTGCTGGCGGCGCCGGGAGCGCTGGCCAGGCTGGTGGGCGACCTGTGCGACCAGGTGGACCACTGTTCACCCACCGGGGCGGAGTAACGCGTCCGGGTGACTTCGTACCCCTTGTGCATCACGGAGGTCTCGTACGTCCGGTCGCTCTCGTACGTCCGGCCGGAGCGGGCGGAGAGGGCGGTCGCGACGCCGAGATCCAGGTGGAGGACCCCGCTGAAGCGGCAGATCAGGGGCACTGCTCCTCGGCCGCTCGCCGACGGCACCCGCCGCCCTTCCGGGCGCACCATGCCAGATCGCTTCGCGGGACACCAATGACGCCACGTCATGGTGCCATCCGCGGAAATGTCATGGCGAGGACGTGACGTGGCCGCACTGCCGGACAGGCGCCGCGACGACTGTAATCGACGGTGTGAAGCACTCACCCCCCGGCCGCCGTCTCGGCCACCGGGGCGGGTGACCAGCCCGGACGCGCGCCGATCACGTCTTCCGACGGCGGTCCACACCCGCGCCCGTCTCCCGACCAAGCGATAGTTCACAAAAGGAATCAGATGCGAACAGCCCTGAAAGCCCTGACCGTCGCCGCCGTGGCGACGATCCTCCTACAGGGAGTTCCGGCCACGGCGGCGACCGCACCGAGTGCGGTGCGGTGGGGGGCGTGCCCCAAGGACGTCGCCGCGCCCGGCCTGGAGTGCTCGACGATCAAGGTCCCGCTGGACTACCGCAAGCCGGACGGGCGGAAAATCGAGGTCGCGATATCCCGCCTGGCGAGCAAGGACCAGGCGCGGCGGCGTGGTGTGCTGCTGCTCAACCCGGGCGGCCCGGGGGCGGCGGGCCTGCGGTTCCCGGCCGATCTCGTGACCGCCGGCCTGCCCCGGAGCGTGCTGGACACCTATGACGTGATCGGGTTCGACCCGCGCGGCGTGGGCCGCAGCACACCGGTGACCTGCGCTCTGACGCCGGAGCAGCAGTTTCGGGGCAACGTCCCGCCGTACGCGGTCACCACGGCCGACGTGGCGAAGCGGGCGAAGGAGGTCAAGGCCGTCGCCAGGCAGTGTGCCACCTCGAAAACAGCCTGGATGCTGCCGTACGTCACCACCGCCAACACCGCCCGCGACATGGACCGCATCCGCGAGGCGCTGGGCGAGCCGAAACTCTCCTACCTCGGCTACTCCTACGGCACCCACCTCGGTGCGGTGTACGCCACGCTGTTCCCGCGGCGCGGCAACCGGATCGTGATCGACAGCAACACGCCCCCCGGTGGCATCACCTACGAGGACAGGAGCCTGTTCGCCCGGGGCTTCGAGGACCGGCTCCCCGACTTCGCCGAGTACGCCGCCGCCCACCCCGAGCATGGGCTGGGCGACACACCGGAGCAGGTGACCGAGAAGTACTTCGAACTCGCCGAACGGCTGGACAGGACACCGGTGCACGGATTCGACGGCCCGATGTTCCGGATGACCACGTTCGGCATGCTCTTTCGCGACACGACCTTCCCCGCGCTGGTCGATCTCTGGAAGATGGCCGACACCGGCCAGGCGCCGTCGCCGCCGCCGGCGCAGGATCCCGTGCCGGACGTGGACAACTCGTTGTCCAGCCATCAGTACGTGGTCTGCGGTGACTCGCGCTGGCCCAGGTCTGTTCGTGCCTACCAGCGTGACGTCGAAGCCGACCGGAAGCGGTACCCGATGTTCGGTGCGGCGGCGGCCAACATCCGGCCCTGCGCGTTCTGGCCGTCCGGCCCCGTCGAGCCGCCGGTGCGCGTCAACGACCGAGGTCCGTCGAACATCCTCATGATGCAGTTCACCCGCGACGTGGGAACACCTCTGGCCGACGCCAGGAAGATGCGGCGGGCGCTCGGTGACCGGGCCCGGATGGTGACGGTCGACGAGGGCGGCCACGGTGTCTACCTGCTCGGCGGGAACGCGTGCGCGGACACCGCGGTGACGACGTTCCTGACCACCGGGAAGCGCCCGGTGCGCGACCTGGCCTGCGCGGCGGATCCCGCCTGATCCGAGCCGCCGCGACGGGGCCGACCTCCGTCCTGTCACGTCGCGGCGGTCCCGTGTGTCCGGATGGTCTTGTGTGTTCGGGTGGTTCGCGCGTTCAGACGGAGCGGCCGGAGAGCGCGGTCGCGACGCCGAGGCCCAGGTAGACGATCCCGCTGAAGTGGCCGATCAGAGGTGCCCTGCTCCTCAGCCGCCCGCCCACGGCGCCCGCCGCCACCGCGTAGATCAGGTCGGAGAGCAGGCCCAGGAAGAGCAGGGTTCCACCCAGGACGGCGATCTGCAGCGGCACCGCACCCGCCTCCGGCTCCACGAACTGGGGCAGGAACGCGAGAAAGAAAAGGATCACCTTGGGATTGAGCACGTTGACGACCACGCCCTCCAGGAAGATCGCCCGAAGCGGCTGCGGCGGGGTCTCCCGGCTCGCGAACTCCTGCCTGCTCGTCAACGCCCGGATGCCCAGGTAGACCAGGTAGGCCACCCCGGCCCACTTGATCACGTTGAACAGGGTCGCCGACCGTGCGATCACGTACGAGAGACCGGCCGCCGCGGCGGCGATGTGCACCAGCGTGCCCACCTCGACACCGAGCGCGCTCGCCACCCCGGCGGCGCGGCCCTGGGAGACGGCGCGGGCGATGATGTAGATGTGGTTCGGGCCGGGCACCAGGACCAGTGCCAGCGACGCGACCGAGAAGATCAGCAATGTGGACGGGGAGACCATGCCCCGACGATAGGGGTGTCCCGGCCCTCGCCGTCAGGGCCAATGCGCGGAGCCTTTGGTGTACCAATCGGTCCAGGTTCGCCCTCGGTTGATGTACCAATCGTTCCTTGTTCGTCCCCTTCGGGTGGAATGTCGATTCGGTCGGTACCCCGTGCGATACTCGCCGACGTGGGGTGGAACAGCACGCGGAGTGTTCTGATCGGGCGATCGGCGGAGCTCGATCGCCTGACCGCGGTGCTCGACACCGCGGCCGCGGGGCAGGCCGGGGTCGCCCTCGTGGGAGGCGACGCGGGCATCGGCAAGACCCGCCTGATCACCGAGCTGGCCGGGCGGGCCGAGGCGGCGGGGTTCGCCGTGCTCGTCGGCCAGTGCGCCGAACTCGGCGACGCCCTGCCCTACCTTCCGCTCGCCGACGCCCTGCGTTCGGCACGAGGTGAGCTGCGCGCGGCGCTCGACGAGCGACCCGTACTCGGCAGGCTGCTGCCCGGCGGCACCGACCAGGGCAGGGAGAGCACGTCGGGCCTGACGCAGCAGCAGCTCTTCGGTTCGATGCTCGGCTTCCTGTCCACGCGGCCCGTGCTGCTCGTCCTGGAGGACCTGCACTGGGCCGACCAGTCCACCCGCGACCTGCTGGTCTTCCTCAGCCGGATGCTGCAGACCGAGCGCGTCTGCCTCGTCGGCACCTACCGCACCGACGACCTCCACCGCCGCCACCCGCTGCGCCGGGTCCTCGCGGAGCTCAAGCGCCTCCCCTCGGTGACGCCGGTGGAGCTGGAGCCTCTCGACCGCCACGAGATGACCGACTACCTCGCCGCGCTCGGCGGCACCGACGCCGGCGTGATGAGGAAGGTCGTCGACCGGGCCGAGGGCAACCCGTTCTACGCCCAGGAACTGCTGGACGCCGCCTCCGAGGGCTCCTCGATCCCCGACGGCCTGGCCGGCCTGCTGCTCTCCCGCACGGAGCTGCTCTCCGACCCCGCGCAGCGGGTGCTCGGCGGCGCGGCCGTCGCGGGCCGCCGGGCCGACCACGACCTGCTCCAGCAGGCCTCGGGCCTCGCCGACCTCGCCTTCGAGGAGAGCATGCGGGAGATCGTCTCGCGCGGCCTGCTCCGCCCCGACGGGGAGTACGGCTACGCCTTCCGGCACGCGCTTCTCCAGGAGGTCGTCTACAACGACCTGCTGCCCGGCGAACGGACCAGGATGCACGCCGAGTTCGCCCGCCTGCTGACCGGCCGAGGAGGTTCGGCGGCCGAACTCGCCCACCACTACCTGGCGGGCCACGACCTGCCGGGCGCGCTCGCCGCGTCCGTGGAGGCGGGGCGCAGGGCCGAGCGGCTGGGGGCACCCGCCGAGGCACACCGCCACTTCGGCCAGGCACTTGGGCTCTGGGACCGCGTTCCCGACGCCGAGCGGCTGGCCGGGATCGACCACATCGCCCTCGCGGCGCGCAGCGCCGCCGCGGCGGCCGACAGCGGCGACAACCACCGGGCGATCTCCCAGCTCCGGAGTCTCCCGCCCTCCGCCGAGATCAACGAGCGGCTCTCGTACTACCTCATCGACGCCGAGGACGTCGAGGGTTCGATCGCCGCCGCGTACGCGGCCGTCGAGGCGGCGCCGGAGGGCCCGGTGCTCGCCCGCGCCCTCGCCACCTACGCCCGCTCGCTCTACTGGACCGAACGGCACGGCGAGGTCGAGGCCCTGGCCAGGCGCGCCCTGGAGACGGCCCGCGCGAGCGGCGCCGCCGACGCCGAGACCAGCGCGCTGATCACCCTCGCCGCCCTCGCCGCGCTCGCCGACGACATCTCCCACGCCAAGGACCTGCTCGCCTGCGCGACCGCGGAGAGCTCGGGCAACCTCGCCATCGACCTGCGGGCCATGTTCACCTACGCCCGGGTCCAGTACGAGAACGGTGACCTCGCCGAGGCGGCGACCACCACCGACCGGGGGCTGCGGCTGGCACGTGAGAGCGGCCTCAACTGGAGCACCTACGGCACCGACCTGCGCTTCCTGCGCCTCCTCATCCACTACGTCGCGGGGGAGTGGGACCTGGCGGAGAAGGTCGCCTCCGGGTTCGCCGTCCGCGTCGGCACCCCCTCGGAGGCACTCCTGTCGTCCTTCGCGCTCTTCGTCGAGGTGGCCAGGGGCCTGCCCGTCGTCGAGGACCGCCTGTCGTGGCTGGAGCCCTTCTGGCCGGACGACGTGACGATCGCCGCCATGAGCCGCGGCCTGGCCGCCGAGCACGCCCTGTGGCGCGGAGACCCGGAGTCGGCGCTCGAACACGCCCGTGTGGGACTCGACGTCATCCTCCCCAACGACCCCGCCGTGATCCGGCTCAGCGGCACCGCCCTGTGGGCGCTGACGGAGCTGGGACGCGCGGAGGAGGCCGACGACTTCCTGGAGCGGGCCAGGGTGCCCGCCGCCGTCGGCCCCGGCTCCGTCCGGCGGGGCCCGCTCGGTCCGGAGGGGCTGGCCTGGCTCGCCAAAGCCGAGGCCGAGTGGCACCGCGCGCACGGCCGCTTCGACGTCGCGGCGTGGCGAGCGGTGGTCGAGGCCTTCGACTTCGGATTCGTCTACGAGGTCGCGCGCTCGCGGTGGCGGCTGGCCGAGGCGCTGCTCGTCGAGGGCGACCGCGCCGCCGCGTTGAAAGAATGGAAGCTCGCCGTCGAGGCCGCCGAGTCACTGGGCGCCCGGCCGCTCGGCGCGGCCCTGGCGGAGCTGGGACGCAGGGCGCGCTTCACCTCCACGTCGTCGACCCTGCTCACCGCCCGCGAGCAGGAGGTGCTCGCCCTGGTGGCCGAGGGCCTGCCCAACCGTGAGATCGGCGAGAGACTGTTCATCGCGCAGAAGACGGTGAGCGTGCACGTCTCCAACATCCTGGGCAAGCTGGGCGTCTCCTCCCGCACCCAGGCCGCCGCCGTGGCCCACCGGGACGGTCTCGTCTGACCCGGGTGGATCCGCGTGGGCCGCATGGCTCAGGTGGCCTCGGCAGGGCCGGCCGATGTCGTGACTCGCGCTGCTGTGACCTACGGCCGGCGTGGTCCGCGACGTCGCCGTCCCGTGAGGTCAGGTTCTGCCTTGGCCGCTGCGCGCGGTCAGGGCGAGGTCCCGTACGACCTGGATCAGCTCGGCCGGGTCGAAGGGTTTCGTGAGGTAGGCGTCGACCCCGATTCCGAGGCCCCGCCGCTTGTCGTCCTCCTGTGCCCGCGCGGTGATCAGGACCACCTTGATATGGCTGGTCCCCTCGTCGCCCCGCAGCCTGGTGGCCGTCATCCAGCCGTCCAGCCTGGGCATCATGACGTCCAGAGTGATGACGTCGGGCATCACGTCCAGCACCCGATCCAGGCAGTCCTGCCCGTCGGAGGCCGTATCCACCTGGAACCCCTCCAGGGTCAGGTTGACCGCGATGAGCTGCCGGATGACGTCGTCATCGTCCACTACCAAGACCTTGCCCAGAACCTCTCCCACGGCGTGAGGCTAACTCCTCTCTCCCGTCCACGCGCGGCTTTCCGAAGATGTGTGCGCGTAGCTGTCACCGTGTGACGGGTTTTCCTCTCCTGCGCGAGGAACGACGGTCTGCTCTCTGTGGACACATCGCGGAGACCGGGAGAGCGGGGCGAAGCCTCGGGTATCGGCTGCGAGAGCCGGGGTGCGGCGCTTACCGGCCTTCTTCTCCGGTGAGCCAGGGTGCTGCGGCGCCTACCGGCCTTCTTCTCCGGTGAGCCATGCCAGCAGGGCGAACCCGTGCCGGTCCACCGAGACCGAGGTCGCGGACATGACGACCACGCCGGTCCCCGCCGCACGGTCGACTCCGGTCCACGTACGGAACCCGCCGGTGCCGCCGTTGTGCCAGGTGACATGGCGTTTGTCCACTTCGAGAGTGATCCACGCGGCGCCGATGCGTACCGCCGAGCCGGAGAAATCCGCCACGGGGTCGAGGGCCGCGATGCCGGGGGCCGTGCCGTCGAGCAGCGCGGACGTCAGCCGCGCCATGTCCTCGATCGACGCCCGGATGCCACCGGCCGGTCCGATCGCCTCGCCCGTCCACGGCTGCTGCGTCCGTCCCGACCTGTTCCTGCCGATGACTGCGCCGGGAAGCAGTTCGTCCGGGGTCGCGGGGACGTAGAACACGTTGAGCCCCAAGGGCTCGGCGACCCGCTTGTGAACGAGATCGCGGTAACTCGTCCCGGCCGCGCGTGCGATCGCGTGGCCGAGTAGCTCGTAGCCGAAGTTGGAGTATCGGGGTCTCGGTTTGCCGACTCTCACCCCCTGAGCCTGGGTGAGGAGCTGCTCAAGGTTCTCACCGTAGGGATTCGTCCCGTACCGCCACAGCGCGAAGGTTCGCCGCCACGGCGCCGCCGTCCTGGGCAGCCTCGGCAGGCCGGAACGGTGCGTGCTGACCGATGCCAGCGTCACCCCCGCCACCTGCGTCCCGTCGAGCGGCAGGAACTCGCCGAGGGTCGACGCCGGGCCGATCTCTCCGCGCGCGAGCGCGTCGGCGTAGAGCAGGCCTGTGACCCCCTTCGAGATCGAGCCGATCTCGAAATCCGCATTGAGGGACGCGTCCAGGCTCGCCACCGTCACTCCCCTGGGGGACACCGTCGCGACCGCGATCACGGGGTGCCGGTCACCCACGAGATCACGGAGCCGCGCCGCGAGAGTTTCGTCACCGTACGAGGTCGTTGATCGCCTGTCGTCCATTCGTCAACCATAATTGACGCACATCCTGGCGGCAATAGATATACGAACTTGCGGCTACAGAATGCGCACCGGTTGCCTGGGTTAACCTTCGCGCTATCCATTCGAATATTAAGGGAGAGAGTATTCTCTTAATGAACGGTCAAGCTTCGTAGGCTGCGAAGTTTCCTTTCTCGGCGAAGGGCTGGGTGCTTGGAGGAGGGAATTGGGTGTCGGTGACGAGCAGTCGACTGTTCAGTTAGATTTCTCCGCTGCGGATGCCTGTCAGGAAGTTTTTCCAGGCGGTCGGGGAGAAGGTCGGCGCGGGGCCGGACGGGTCCTTGCTGTCGCGGACGGCGACGAGGCCGGGCAGGTTGGTGGCCACCTCGACGCAGTCGTTGCCAGTGCCCGAGTAGCTGCTCTTGCGGAACTCGGCACCGAACAGGTCAGGGGAGATCATGTTCGCTCCTCACCGCGACGAGGAAGGCCGCGGATTCCTCGAAGGACGGCTCCGATTGTTTCGGTGAAAAATCTAGTTGAAGCCGTTCCACCTCAGCTGGGGATGGCGAAGGTGTAGGACCAGACGAAGCGGCTCGCCGCGTGTACACCTCGGGCGTATTCGACCACGTGGCCGTCGGCCGTACGGGTGACGCGACACAGTTCGACGACGGGTTCGCCAGGTGGAAGGTCGAGGAGCAGGGCCTCGTCAGCGGTCGGCATCCGAGCGCGAAGATCTTCGGTGATCTCGTGCGGGGAGAGCCCTTTATCGGCCAACACCCGAAATCCGCCGCCCTGTCCGGCAATTCCCGGTGAGGGGTCGACCAGGGGCGTTCCCTCGACATCGGCCGGGCGATAGTACGAGGTCATCGTGTGGGTGGGGTTGCCCTCTCGGGTCACGACGCGAGCCCGCTCGTACACCGGTGCCCCGACCTCGACGCCGAGCGCGGCAGCGACAGATTCGTCAGCGGCGACTATGGACACTTCCTGTGTCTGGTGCCCTTGTTGCTGAGTGGTGTCGCTCTCCGGGACCTCGGTGGCGAATGCCTGGACAGTGGTCTGTTCCCAGCGATGACGCGCGTACCGCTCCGGACCAAGTCGCCGGATCGGGTGCGACTCACGTACGTAGGCGCCGGAGCCGTGTCGGGTGGTCACCAGCCCTTCCGTCTTGAGCAGGATCAACACCTTGCCCGCAGTGGTGCGGGATACCTCGTAGCGCTCGGCGAGATCTCGGACAGAAGGCAGTTTTTCACCTGGTAGCAGGCGTCCTGCCGCGATATCAGCCCGCAGATCGGTCGCTATACGCCGTGCGGGCGAATCCGAATCCATGTGCACGTACATCACCATGCCCAAAGTGTCGTAGGCCATTTTCTTAACGGCTGACCTTGGCATCCCCTGGCGTCAAGTGTCGTACGACACTCTGCGGCAGGCCTGGCCGACACTGGAACACACCGGACAGGCCGTTGATCAGAAAGGCTCTCCGGCCCGTGACCAATCCTGGCGTTCCGGTGCTCAACCGGCTGGAGAAGAGCGGCTGCGGCTGTTTCGCCGAGGCGCCGCCGCTGCCGATGGGGTGTGCGACCTGCGGGCATGCCCCCTACGCGCACGGCTGCCCTGATCGGCCCGCCGATCACGAGTACGTCCAGCCCTCCGGTGACCTGCTGGAGGTCCGGCTGCGGGTCCGTCGTACCGGAGACCGCTCCCTGCCGTGCTTCGAGCCCGTCCCCGCGGCCTCGGCTGCCGTGATCCCCGTTCAGCGGTCCGCCGAGGTGGTCGCGTCGGTATCCGTTCGGCGGTGTGCCGGGTCGGACCCGGTTGAGGGGGGTGCGGCGACAACCGAGCGGTGTCGTCCCGAGCGGAGCCCGGCCGCCGAACGGCTCGTACCGGTGTCGTCGCCTCGGCGGAGGTCCTGTCGCCCGCGCCCGGCGTCGCCGTCAGGGACCGCTCTCACCGGGCCGCCCCGGCTCGGGGGTGGACGCCACCTGGTGTCCCGCTTCGGGCGAAGAACCACCTGCGCACTGAACCGCTCAGCGGTCACTCCGTCTTCGTGCCGGTCACCTGGCCGGTACGGCGAACCCCTCCATTTCATGAGGCAGGCCCGCCCCACGCTACCAACGACCGGGCGGGCCCTTGATCGGATCGAGGTCCAATCAGCGACAGATGGTAGTTCCACCCATCCAGAGCCCACCAGTGGTTCCACGGCGACGATTCCCGGCTGGCGGTTGATCCTCAGCGACGCCGGACGGCTGTGGGCCAGCCGCGCAGAGCCCTTCTCCCTGGCGGCCACCCACGCCGGGGCCGAGCGGACCGTCGACGCCGACGACCTGCAGGCGTTGCGGGCCGAGACCGACCGCCAGGAGACCTTCGCCCGGGAGGCGGACGAGCAGGCAGCGGAGGAGGAGCAGGCGGCACGCGAACAGCGGACGCGGCAGGCTCCTGCCCCGGACGAGAGGGAACCGCAGATGCGAGAGCGACAGGCGTCGGAGCGGGAGCAGGCCGGGCAGGTGATCTCATGATCCGCCGCTGTCTGTCCGCCGCCCGGGGGCGTCACCGCGACGGCCAGGCCGTCATCGCGGTCCCGTGCTACACCTGGGACCACGAGGCCCGCGCCCAGGCCGCGATGCTGCAGGCCACCCGCCCAGGCTGGTCGGTGCTCTACGGCACCGGAAGCCGCCTGTTCCACGCCATCGCCACCTGGCCCACCCCCGAACCCCTCATCATCTGCGACCGGACCTTCGAGGGGTTGAAGACCCAGATGTACGAGGCCGAAACGGCCGTCCTCCACCGCTGGGCGCTCACCTCCAGCTCGGTCAACATCGGCCACTTCTGACGAACGGGCACGGCGGCCCCATCCCTTCCCCGGTCCCGGGGCCGCCGTGCCGTCCACGACCTACCGCGCGAGGACGAAACCGCGGTGCGTCACGCGGGTCGCCCGCCCGGCCCGCCTGCGCCCTCCAGGGGTCGGCGTTCCAGTCGGTGATCCGGGCGCGGATGTTCTTCTCCAGAGCCCGGACGCTCTTATGGGCGCCGCAGCGGATCTTCTGTTCGGTCAGGTAGCCCGAAGCCTGCCGTCTGAAATCGATGTTCACGTTCATGGGGAATTTCCGCATGGCAGTAGGTAGAGCACGAGCCGACGCCGATAACATGTCGCCGAGGTCGGGGTCGGCCATCTATGTTGCAGCCCATGGCGAATATCTCCATGACGGATCGGTGCGACTGCGGTGCGACGGCCGGCCCACTGGGCATGTGCATGGACTATTACCACGGGATCCTGGCCGAGGAGCAGTCGGATCCGCAGATGTACAAGTGGCACGAGCCTGTGGTCATGACGTACCTTCTGCAGCATCCTTCCAGAGCTCATGAGAAATACCTCGACGGTCAGTTTCGCCAGTTGCAGCTCTACGTGGAGCATGGCCTTGACGCGCTGCTCCGCCTGTCGGCTCATCAGGTGGCACGAAACAACCACCGGGTACGGCTGGGCTACGACATGACACTGTTGGCGGCATACGCGCCGCTCCCGAAGGATGAACCTTCCGGCTTTCGCGCCTCGTTCAGCGGGTTGCCGTTCAGGGACGGCAGTTTTGTGTTTGACGGACATCTGGCGTACGGGGATCACATCAAAGCCATCGCCGAAGCGACGGTGGAGTCCTGGAGATCCGTTCAGAGCTGATGCTCGAAGGCCGGTGTGAGTATATCCATGCCGAGTGCTTCAGCCGCTCTTGCCGATATCGAGTTGTTGTCGCTGCCAATGGCTTTGCCGACCGAGCACGGGCTCGGCCCTGTCGTTATCCAGGGCCACCCTGGGAGTCGACGTGCGCATATGAAAATGCGACGGGAGTGCTACCCGGTGAACGTTCGTGGCCACCCCGCCAAAGACCTTCAAGGGGTAGACATATACGGCCTGACCTGGACGTGAGTCGGTAACCGGTCGTATGGCCACGGCGTACCGACCGGCCCTGTGTCCGGGATCAGCTGTTCGCCGTCAAGGCCCCGCGTGCGGCGGTGAGGATCTCCTCGGAGAGAGGGGAGCCCTTGGTGGCCCGGGCTAGGACGAGTGCGCCGAGCATCGTTGACAGCCGGGCGAGGCCGTCCTGGTCTTCGGTGGCGAGCCGCTCGGCGAAGTCGCTCACGCCCTCGGCGTAGACGCGGTGGGCCTCGCGATCACCGAGCTCCCGTGCCATGTCGGTGGCGAGCCCGGCGACGGGGCAACCGTCCGCGGGGTTGTCGCGGTGTTCGATGGAGAGATAGGTGTCGATCAACGCCTGCTGGGCGGCGTGCGACTCCGGTCCTGTCGTGCGGCGCCGGCCGAACTCGTCGAAGGCGTGGGCGGTGGCCTCGTCGACGAGCGCCTCCTTGGAGGCGAACTGCTTGTAGAAGCCGCCGTGGGTCAGACCGCACTCCTTCATGAGGTCGGCGACGCTGACCTGCGTGCCTCGTTCGCGGAACAGCCGGGAGGCGGCTTCCACGACCCGCTTGCGGTTCTCCTGTGCTTGCGCCTGCGACACGCGGCCCATCGGCCACCTCTCAAGTTGGATGTTGGTTGACATCTATCTTACCCTTTGGTTTAGATTATAGGTGTAATCTAATTTCAGGACTCGGTCATCGGAACCGTCCACGACGCTGGGAGCAAGCATGGAACTGAAGGACGCGGTAGCAGTGGTCACCGGCGCCAACCGGGGGTTGGGTCGCCAGCTGGTCATCCAGCTCCTGGAGCGTGGAGCGAAGGTCTACGCGGCGGCCCGCCGCCCTGAGAGCGTGGACATAGCCGGTGCTATCCCGCTCCGCCTGGACGTGACCGACGAGGAGTCGATCCGAACCTCGGCCCGCGTCGCCTCCGACGCGACGCTGCTGGTGAACAATGCCGGGATCTTCACCGGCACCCCCCTGGTCGCCGGTGACCTGGACTCGGTGCGGTCGGAGATGGAGACGAACTTCTTCGGGCCGCTCGCCGTGACGCGGGCCTTCGCCCCGGTCATCGAGAGCAATGGCGGCGGCGCCGTGCTCAACGTCCTGTCCGTGCTGTCCTGGCTGCACCCGGCCGGTTCCGGGGCCTATTCGGCGGCCAAGGCCGCCGCGTGGGCACAGAGCAACGCGGTCCGCGAGGAACTGGCTCCCCGGGGCATCTCCGTCTCGGCGCTGCACGTCGGGTACATGGACACCGACATGGCCGCCGACGTTCCCGCCGAGCGGAAAACCGACCCGGCCGAGGTCGCGGCCCAGGCCCTGGACGCCATCGAGAAGGGCCTTCCCGAAATCCTCGCCGACGAGATCACCCGGCAGGTCAAGCAGAACCTGGCCGCGACGCCGACGCCGGTCTGAGACGTAGCCCGCGGCGCCCGTTACGCGTTGTCCCTGGTGGCATCACTCGGAACCCGGCCTCTTACCAGGCGCTGTCAGGGTCCATGTCGAGCTCGCACGCCCGGTCTGGTTCAGTGGTGGCGAGTCAACGGGTCGCGGGGCCGGTCCCGGAGCTCTCCGGGTCTCGTCAGGGGAGGCCGTACCGCTGCTTGATCATTTTGGCCTCCTCCTCGCTCACCTGGAGGGGGGTGACGGCCAAGGTCCTTCGCAGGTCGGAGATGATCTTCTCGCCCGCGCCCCGGACCCGAGTGCGGTGCTGAACGAGCTGGGCGTCGAACTTCTTGGCGGCCGGTCCTGTCCACACCCTGCCTTCGTGGAAGTCCCGGTACGGGGGCTCGATACCGCTCTCGATCTCCTGGACCAGCGGCTCGACCGTTCGGAGGGCCTCCCCCAACGCCGCGTGGAGCGGATTGGGCACCAGCTTGGCCATCAGATCAGTCCTTCTTCGGAGTGGGGGACTTCGGTGTCGGGGACGGCGCGCTGGCGTCGGTGAGCAGCTTGGGGGCGATCAGCTTCATGAGCGCAAGCACATCGGCGGCGTTGTCCCGCCCCTCGGCGCCGATCTCCAACTGAATGTTGATCTCCGCCTTGCTTCGCACCAGTGTGGAAAATGCAGCGTTGTCTTCGCCGCTGGCCCGTTTGAAGTAGTAGCCGGTGACCCCGGGAAGGATCTCCGGCAAGGGTGTGGCACCGCCTTCGATCTGCTCCTCGACCGGCCCCGGATGTCCTCCCGGCGTGAGGTCGACCAGCAGCACATTTAGCTTCTCGCCCTCTCGCTGGGAGATCACACAGCTTCCAATGCCAAGGCCTCCAGCAGCGGTGAGATCGAATGAGCCGCGAGCCTGGGGATTGCGTACCCCCGTCATCAGCTCAACCGCCTTCAACGGAATGTGATCGCAGATATACGGCGGAGCGGCCTCTGTCGGCAACGGATTACGATTGACCTCAGCCTCCTTGCCCTGGCATGCCGTTGACATGGTCAGAACAAAAGCCAGTGCGGCCATTACGGTGAGCGAGTTTTTCATCATTATTGGTATGGGGCGAAACCATAAGAGAAGCCCTGGTCTAGGAGAGTCGAAGTCTCACGCCAAGGTTTTCCTGATAGCCCCCCGTAAAGCCAGCGATCGTAGGCCTCAACTCGTCGATACTGGTCTGTGCTGTTTGTCGCCGTTTTGTCGATCATCTCGTCCATGGTCATAAAAGTTCGACCGTCATCCTTGAGGAAGTTGTTGGGGTTGTCACGAGGGTCATCCCCCTTCTTTAGGCCCTCTAGACTGGCCCAGGGGTGGTTTCGGTCGGCAGGTTCGGCGGAACCGAAGAGTCCGTTTTTGAGCATGGCCTGAGCAGTGAGATCGTGCACGAGTCCGCGGGTCTTGTCGACGGCAGCATTGGCATCAATGCGGGCGTTGTCCTCCGCGTTGCCCTTTGCTGTTTCCTCCACCATTCCGCTCCAGGCTCCAACGAGATCGGCGGGGATTGACCAGGCATTCAACGGTGGGAGGGCGAAACCGGTATTGACCGCCGCCATGAGCAGCTTCATGTTGCGCTGCTGGGTCTCGTCCAGATCCTTGCCTTCCTCGATCTTCGCTAACCCTGCCGCATCAGTGATCATTCCGAAACCTGACCCGATCCTTTTCGCGCTGGCTAGAAGTGTTTCGCCACTCCGTCCAGCAGCTATCTCCGCAGCTCCGTGATCAAGGAGAAAACTGGTGAACGCAGTCTGAGCGGTCAGAACAGGGGTAAATGCTTTAGAATCCGCGAACGCCTCCTTCATCACTTGACGAAGCTCTCCCTTGTTGAACTGGGCGCCCCAGGGGTCCGGTCCGGGTGTGCCAGGATTGTCGATTCCCGCGACTCCTGGGGCGACGGTGTTGTCACCCGCCTGAGTGGCGCGGTTGATGTCGCTGATGTAGCCGGCCAGGATGCTTCCCATCGCGGCGGGGCTCACCGGAGAGTCGGGGGATTTGCCGTCCTTGATCCGTACGGCTTCCAGGTGAACGAGCTCCGAGGCGAGTTTGGCGGACAGGAAGCCGCGTGACGGGTTCTGCGGTGAGCCGTCGTGGTCGCGGAAGACGAGCGTCGCGGCCTTCAGGGCCGCGCCAAGGGCCACGCCGTCGTCGCTCAGGCCCCGCTCGGTCATGAAGCGTTTCAGCATGGTCGGGTCACCCGCGAAGAAGTCCTGGGCCGCTGCGGGATCACGGCTGAGCCCTTCCAGCAGGGTGGCCATGACCCGCGGATCCAGTGGCCTTTCGCGATCGATGGACTCGATCTTCCTGGCGGTGGCGAGGAGGAAGGCAGTGCTGAAGGTGCCGTGTTTGAGGGCCAGTGTGGCGGCGTAGCCCTTCTCCCATCCGACATAACCTCCCTTCGGGGCGGCGTCGAGGTCGGACAGGAGTTCCTTCCACCAGGCGTCGCCCAAGCGTGGGGTCGCCGTACCCAGGGTTTTTCCGAGGGTGGCCTGCAGGCGCTTCGCTTTCTTGTCGTCCTTGCGCTTCGCGGTCTCGACCATCAACTGGCGGAATCTCACCGTGCCCAGCGTGTTCATCAGCGCGGCGGCGAACGTCGCGTCCCCCGTCCGCTTCTCCAGCCCTTTCAGGAGTTTCTCGTCTATTTCGCCGTCTTTGACGGTCTTGCCGAGGCCGAGGGTCGCGGCATAGATGTCCGGGTTGTGACCGGCCTTGCCGTACAGCGCCTCGTCGAAGGCGGCAAGCCCGCTGGGTGTCTCGGTAGCGGCACCCCACTCGGTGAGCTTGGTGCTGATCGTCTCGTTGCGACGTCGCAGGTCGGGGCGGCTGGTCTCGATCCAGCTCTGCATCTCTCGCAGCGCGCCCAGTCCCGAGGCGTCCAGGTCGAACCGTTGCAGGGTGCGGCGGATCTGCGGTTCGTTGCGTCCGAGTGCGTCCTGCGCCCGGCCGAGCCCTCGCTCGAAGTCGTTCATCCGCTCGGGGTCGATCCCCGAGTACTCGCCGTTCACGCTCGGCGCCGGAGTCGCCGGGGCTCTGTGCGGTGCGGGGGAGGGGACAGCGGGAGCGGGTTGAGCGGTGCCGGTCGGCTGGGTGGTGTCGGTCGGTGGGGAGGGAGGCCGCAGTTCAGGGGCGGACTGGGGAGAGGGGGAGGGCGTGGGATACGGATGGGTCATGGGGGCGCTGGACTCCGGCTTGGTCCGTGAAGGTGACAGCTCCAGCGGACATGTTAATTTCAATCCATCTATCCCGTAAAGATATTTCCTAAAATGGACATAATTGATAATTGTGCCGCTTTGAAATAGGTGCCCAGTGAGTGCAAGTACTCACAGGTCCTCGGCTTGTGTCGCCGCTCGGACGGACTGTTTCACCATGCTCGGAGAGGTGGTGCTTCACGAGTTATCCCCAGAATCGGGTTCGGCTCGTTGGTGATCGCTTCATCCCGCTGATCCTGGGACCTCGATCCTTCATCGAGCCCAAGGAGGGCGTGCGTGATCACGGCACTCGTCACCGTCACCATCCTCTCGGCGGCCCTCGCGGGAAACTCCCCCTTTCCCGCGCCCCGCCTCTCCCCGGAAGCCTGCGAGACCTGGGGCCACCTCCTCTCCTTTCCTCCGGTCGCCCCGCCGGACGGCACCCACCACCGGCTATCGGAGGAGGATTTCCTGCCGGAGAAGATTCGCACCGCTCTCGCCGCCATCTGCGCGCCCTGGGCCTCGCTCTCACCGGATGCGGGTGGCGGCCGATCGACATCCGCGCAGGGTCCCTTCCCTGCCTCGGCTTCGAATCCGGGCCTGGCCTCGGTGCTGGGTGTGGTCGGCGAATGGCCGCCCGAGTTCCCGGGAGCGGATGCCGGCTCCACTGACCCTTCCGGTCCGGAGGCGGGAGGGGCAGTGGAGCCGGTGGCCGACTCAAGTGACAGGGGAGACGCCTCGACCTCCTGGATGAATCCGGCATCTTGGGTGGGACTGAGAGATCCCCGGACCTCCTCCCGACCAGAGTCCTCCCGGTCGGAGTCCTCCCGGTCGCGAGCCAAACGGCCGCAGCGCCTTTCCGAGGGACGAAAAACGCCCTCCGATCGCGGGGTGGTGTCCTCACATGGGGCGGTGCCCCCACGCGGAGCGGCGTCTTCCCGTGGGGCGGCGCCCCCGCGTGGGGTGGCGTCCTCCCGGGGGAAGGCCCTCTCCGGTGGGCGGGCACCTTCGAGAGGGAGAGCGGTGTCCTCGCGCGAAGGTGCCCAGGGCCTGCGGGGCCGCATCGCGGCCGTCGCCGCGCTCCGCCAGGTCGGCAGGCCGTACGTCTGGGGCGGCGGTTCGAGCGCGGGTCCGACCGGCGGGGGCTTCGACTGCTCCGGACTCGCCCTGCACGCCTGGGCCAGGGCGGGAGCCAGGCTCACCCACTACACCGGCACCCAGTTCAGACAGGGCCGCCGAGTGGCCTTCTCCCGGCTCCGCTCGGGAGACCTGGTCTTCTTCGGCGGAGGTGGCGGAGACCCCACCCACGTGGGCGTCTACGTCAAAGGCGGCGTCATGGTCCACGCCCCCAAGACCGGCGATGTCGTCAGGACGATCGACTTCACCGCCTCGCCCTACTATCTCTCCCGCTACCGAGGCGCAGTCCGCCCTATTCCGCGCTGACTCACCTCGTCCGGCCTACCTCATCCGTCCCATCTCGCGCCGAATTGCTCCGTCCGGCCTGCCTCATCCGTCCCATCCCGCGCTGACTCGCCCCGTCCGCCCCGCCTCGTCCGCTCCACTGCGCGCCGACTCGCCCCGTCCGGCCCAGGCCGCACTCGATTCGCCTCCGTCTCGGAGATCACTCGCCTGCCCAACCGAGTGTCGGTTCCCCCCAGGATGCTGGTAATGTAATCACGCGTTGGCCCCCTTAGCTCAGGGGATAGAGCACCGGCCTCCGGAGCCGGGAGCGCAAGTTCGAATCTTGCAGGGGGCACCAGCGATCCATCAGAGGGAAACCCGGAGACGACCCGCGGAGACGCGGGTCGTTTTTTGTTTTCCGGAGTCCTTCCAGCGGAGTCCGTCTCGCCCTCGCCCAGCGGCGCTCAACCCGTTTGGGTGGTGGTCGATTGTGGGTAGTTTGAGGGCTGCCTCAGTGTGCGGCCGTGGGTGCTTCGTCAGGTGGCCGGTCCTGGATGACGCTGAGCGGACAGGGGAGGCCCTTCGGATGAAGGTCATTGCGTTGTCCTGCACGCAGAAGCGTCTCCCGTCGCTGACCGACGAGCTGCTGGAGGCGGCGATCACCGGCGTCGTCCGGGAGGTCGGTGACGCGGAGATCCAGCGGATTCGGTTGATCGACCATCGCATCGCGATGTGCGAGGGCGAGGACACCTGCCTCGATCCCGAGGTGGGCCGGTGCACGCTCGACGACGACTTCGAGCACGTCGTCGGTCTGGCCGAGGGCGCGCAGGCGATGCTGCTCGCCATGCCGGTGTACGCGGGGAACGTGCCCGCGGTGCTGAAGATCTTCCAGGAACGCCTGAAGAGCTTCATGAACGCCGGGCAACGCCCGTTCGGCAACCTGCTGGTGGGGACGATCGTGCATTCGCGCACGATGCTGACCGAGCCTGCCCTGGGGTCGTTGTTCCCCTGGTATCTGCGCCTACGGAACAAGAACGTGGCGTCGGCGTGCTTCACCCAGAACGATCACCAGGACCTGACCCGCACCGCGGCGCCCGACCTGTGCGTGGCCGTGGGCCGGCAACTCGGCATGACGCTCGACGCCGGCCGGTCGCCGGCCGACGACCGCACGGCACTGCCGTTGGTTCAGTCACCGGCTCGTCCGCGGTGCGGTGACCCGACCGCGTCCTCTCCCGGAGAGTGAGGGGATTCGGCACGCCAGGTGCACCCGTCGCCCACCTGTTCGCACGACACCGTGACGTCCGGTTCCACGTAGCGGGCGGCGATGGCGGTGTTGAGTTCCTGGCAGTACGGGCACGGTGAAGGGAACGTCAGTACGACGCCGTCACGGGCGGCCCGTTTGCGGTACCGGAGGATGCCGCAGTCGGCGTTGCGCAGGACGGTTCCGGAGGGCTGGGGCTCACTGGTCACCGCCGAGTCGTACAGCAACAGCTGACGCCGCAGCCGGGTCATGAAGTGATCGGCGGCGGATACTCCGGCGGGCCGTTGCGCCCGCAGTAGCTCAGCGGTGATGCGGGAGTTCGCCTGGATCCACGCGGTCAGCCCCTCTTCGCCGTGCTCTCCCAGGATGAACTCCTCCGCGGCCGCCTGGGCCTCGAAGAACCGCTGGCGCCACAGGTCGACCTTCTCGGCCGGGTCGAGGGGAGACATTTCAGTCAGGTCGAGAGGAGCCGGTTCATCGGTCATGGTCCGTGTCCTTCCCGGCGGCGTCCTCGGTGGCGTCGTCCAGTTCGGCGAAGACCTCCTGGGCGACGCGCAGCCCGTTGTTGGCGACCGGCCAGCCACCGTAGTAGGCGAGCTGGATGATGACTTCGATGATCTTCTCCCGCGACATCCCGAGGTGCAGGGCGGCGCCGATGTGGCCGCGCAACTCCCAGTCGGTCCGCGCCAGCGCGACCGCGGTCAGCGCGACCAGTTCGCGCTCCTCGACGCTCAGGTGCGGGCGGGTCCAGATCTCGCCGAACAGGTGGTCGACGGTGATCCGCAGGAACTCCGGGTAGGAGCCCGGGCGTGGTTCGCGGCCGAAGACCTGCTGGAACATGGCCTCGCCCCGCTCGTGCCGGGCAGACGGCTGATTCATCGATCAACTCCCTCGTGTTGGTCGAACACCGGTCGAACAGTTGTCAACGTCCACGACGCCACGAAGGCGACGACCAGCAGCGCGGCGCCGCTGCCGAAGGCGGCCGGAACGCCCACCCGCTCGGCGATGAGCCCGACGACGACCGGTCCGACGACGGCGCCGACGTCGGTGCACATCGAGAAGACGGCGACGCCACTGCCGGTCCGGCCGGCGACGACGTCACCGATCAGCGCGGCCGGTGCGGCGTTGAGCAGCGCCGACCCCGCCGCGTACACGCTGAGCAGGACGACGAGCCAGGCGTACCCGTCCACGAACATCAGGGCCGTGATCGCCGCCGCGGCCACACCGGTGCCGGCGATCATGGCGGACCGGCGGCCGGCCCGATCGACGACCCGGCCGGCCGGCATGATCAGCAGCGCCTGAACGACGGCGGATATCGTGAACGCCCACCCGACCCACGTCACGTCATGTCGCCACGCCACGACCACCGTGGGGACCAGCGCGCCGCGCAGCCCGAACAGGACCCATCCCTGCGCCAACGCCGCGAGGCAGGCCACCACGTAGCGCCGGTCCCGCAGCAGGACCGGTAGCCGGACCACGTCACGGCCGGGCTCCGCGCCGGCGCTTCGGCCGGTGTGGAGGACCGCCGATGCCAGCATCGCGGCGGCGAGCAACAGCATGGCGTACGCCACGAACGGCGCGGACAGGCTGATGAGAGCGAGGAGCCCGCCCAGCGCCGGTCCGCAGATCCCGCCGAGCAGGAAGCCCGCTTCGAACACGGCGCCGGCCCGGCCCCGCTGGTCGGTCGGCGCGATCGCCAGGAGTGTCGCCAGTGCGGACACCGAGAACAGCACCGAGCCGACGCCACCGAGGCTGCGGAACACGAGCAGTTGCCCGTAGGACCCGGCGAACGCGGTCAGGGCCGAGGAGACCGCGCACAGCAGCAGGCCGGCGACGAGGACCCGCCGTTCCCCGAAACGAACTCCGAGCCGGCCGCAGAACGGACTGGTGGCCAGCCGCGTCAACGCGAACAGGGCGACGAGCGCTCCGATCTGGGTGGGTCCGGCCCCGAACGTCGCCGCGTACACCGGGAGCAACGGGAGCACCAGTCCCAGGCCCAGCATGACGCAGCCACCGACGACACTGAGGACGTAGACCTCGCGGGGGAGACTCGGCTGGGCGATGGCAACGGGTGGGACGCTGCCGGGGCCGGCCGCCGTCACTGTCCGATCACAGGATGATGCTGAGCTTTCCGTGCTCGTACAACGTCTCGTGGTCGAGCACCACGACCCGTCTCCTGATCCGGAACGCCTCGCCCTCGACGACGAGCTCGAACCGGTATTTTCCGACGTAGGTGTCAGAGCGTCCGTGCCCGAACCGGTACACGACGACATTCGCCGCCACGTCGAGGTGCGTGCCCCGATCGGTCAGGATCTCCACGTTGCTGATCATCCGATTTGTCCGCGACCGGGGGTTCTCGCACCACACCTCGCCGTTGAGGAGCTGTTCGATCCGCTGGCGTAGCCGGGCGGCATCGTCGTCGATGAGCCCGAGCGCGTCGGCCGTCTCGCCGCGGACGTCGGTGGCCGGCACCGAGTAGCGGATGTCGCCGGTCAGCATCTCGTCGTACCACTCGCGCAGGCGCCACTCGTCGAGCAGTCGCGCCTCACGGAAAAGGAACCGGCTCACCTGGTGCCACAACCGCACCTGGGCCGCTTCGTCGACCGTCAGCTCGATGGTCATCGTGGTTCCGCCCCTTGCATCTCGGCCCGGTGAACGACTTCGAGGTGACCGTCGTCACCGTGCATCAACCGGTCCCACTGCCGCCAGAACTCGCGGGCGGGAAGCTCGTCGGTCGTCTCCGGGACCTCCTTGTTCATGCCGCGTGACAGATCCGAGTAGCGGACCGTGCGGTTGAGATAACCCCGCTGGCACGACTCGACGATCTCGACGTCGTCGGGGGTGGCGAAGCCGGCGGGGCCGAGGAACGTCAGGTAGTGACTCTTGCGGAGTTCCCGGATGTCCGGATCCTCGTCCTTGGGGGCGAGGGCGACCGAGGTGATGGCCATCTGGCCTGCGCCGACCGGGTCGATCTTGCGGATCGTGATCGCGATCGCGTCGATGATCATCAGGTTGGGGAAGATCAGCACCGCGCGATTGGTGCCGGTGATCCGTTCGGCGCGTTCGGCGCCGAACCGTTCGACGAACCGCGCGGCCGTCGCCTCGATCCGGGGCCGGACCTCGGTGCCGAACATCGGCGTCCAGTAGGCGAGCGGACGGGCCGCCGCCGGTGGCAGCTCGTTGGCTCCGTGCCCCAGTCCGAGGGCGCGGCCGAAGCCGCCTCGTCGTCGTGGTGGCACCGACCCCAGCGACTCCATGTAGCCGACGTAGCGCTTGTGCAGGGCACGGAAGTGGTAGATGTCGACGCTGTTCTCCATCATGAGCTTCCAGTTGGCCCGGGCCCCGTGGAGTTGCGCCCCCTGGATCACCTCCATCCCGACCTCCGACTGGTCGTCGATCAGGTCGAGGTACTCCGTCGCACCCGCCAGGTACTCGGTCAAGGTGCGCGGCTGCTCCGGATCGAAGGTGACGAACACGAAGCCTCGGTAGCCGTCACTACGGTGCTGCGCCAGGCCGAAGTCCGCCTTGCGAAAGCCCGGCCCGTACCCGTCGGGGATCGGGACCCCGACCAGGTCGCCCTGGTTGGAGAACGTCCAGTCGTGATACGGGCACCGGAACGATCTGGCCTGCCCGGCCGGTTGCGAGCAGATCAGGGCACCGCGGTGGGTGCAGCTGTTCGCGAACACCCGGATCACCCCGTCGGACCCGCGCGCCATGACCACCGGGCGCCCGCCGACGTCGCGTGCCACGTAGGAGCCCGGCCCCGGTACCTCCGATTCGTGCCCGACGTACAACCAGCAGCGATCGAAGATCCTGGCCATCTCCTGTGCGGCCAGGTCGTCGTCGGTGTAGGCGCGGCGATCCACCCGGAACGAGAGACGCTCAAGATCATCGATCACGATCGGGTCGCCCACCGGCCGCCGCGGTTCGATCGTCACTGCTCCCTCTTTCGCTGTAGCGTCTCGACCGTGCCGATGACCAGCTCGGCCGTGCGCACGGCGGAATCGCCGCACTCCGGCTGCGCGGCGCGCAGCCGGGCCCGGTAGTCCCGGGCGGGATCGAGCAGATCGGTGACGGCGTCGGCGACCGCCTGCTCGGTGACGCCGGCCGGCTCCAGCATCGTCCCGAAGCCCGCGTTGTCCACGAAGTACGCCTGGATGGGCTGGTCCACGGCCAGCGGGACCACCAGCATCGGTGTCGCGGCCCGGATCGACTCCGCCACGGAGTTGTAGCCGCCGTGGGTGATGAACACGTCGGCGCGTTCGAGCACCTCACGTTGCGGCAGATAGGGAGCGGTGAGCACTTCGTCGGGCAGTGCGAGCTCCTCGGCGAGATCTCCCACCGCGGCGATCACCTGTGCACCGGTCGCCGCCGCCCCGGTGATCACCGTGCGCAGCAGGTCCGGCCGCCGGTAGAAGATCGTGCCGAAGGAGACGTACACCAGCGGGCGGTCGGGGTCGATCCGATCCAGGCCCGAGAAGGCGACCTCGTCGCCGCGGGTCCCCGCCGCACCCGGCAATCCGACCAGCTGCACACCGTCGTCGGTGACCGCGTCGTCCCCGACGAGAGCGGGAATCGTCGGCATCAGGTTGAGAATCGGCGAACGCGCCGAATGGGTCCGGGCCGACCACAACACCCCGTGCCCGGTCAGATAGGCGCCGACCTGCTCGTCGTACGGCCAGCGACCTCGTCGATGCTCGCTCGGGCATACTCCGCCCAGGTTGGCCCAGATCATCCCGTACGGCACGCCGGACGCCTCCGCGCCGACCATGGCCGACGCCGTGACCGGCAGCGAATCGACGAGCACGAAGTCCGGTGCCGTCTCACGGAGCGCCTTGGCCGTCTGCTCCGCCACCGGCGACGACTGGAGCATGGGGCCGATCTTCGCCGGGTCGCCGCTCCACGGCGCCATCTCGACCTTCCCGATCGTGTGGACCCGCGTCTCGCCCAAGGCCTGGCGACGCTGCTCGTCGATCGCGCCACCGTCCGCGGACAACAGCAGCAGCGCAACCTCACTGCCGGCGGTTCGGAGCGCATTGACCACCGGAATGTACGGGTTCAGGTGACCGTGCTGAGTCGTGGTGAGGAGGGCAACGCGCATCAAATCTCCGATCCATCGAAAGAAGACGACCAGGCCGACTCAGAATCTGGCTCTGGATGCACCACAGCGGCTACGACCGCGACATCCTCCTGCCTTCGGAAAACGAGTCGAGACGGCGACGCGCGAACGGCGGAACTCCGCTTCCGGACAGGCGAAAACGCCCGGCAGGCGAAAGGGACCGTCGACGTCCAGGCACTGCTGTGAAGCTCTATGCATTCCCCACCATCGCCGAGGGGGCACATCGTGTCAACGACGTCTAAATCGTGCTTTTGGCGTGAATTTTATGAATTGATAGGGATTGTACGTTTTTCGGGGTAACTCCTGATCAAGGAGGGCATTCCTGATGAGTAATGTGATTCAGACACTCCTGAAAACAGGCCTGGAGCACGCCGCGGTGGTGCGCGGGAAGCCCGGAACATCGGGTCGCGAGGTCGAGGGCGACGCGAGTTCTCCGCAGCACAGGCGTTCTCCGCGGCAGGGGTGGGAGACCTGCCCGAAATGTGCCTCCGCTCTGTGACGGAAGGGGTCCTCACCGTGTTCCGGGTGAGGGCTTTCCGTGGACGTCACCTCGGCCGCGCTCACCTCTTGGAGGCGGTCCCGGTCCGGTGGGCCCCATAATGATCGACGGCATTTGCCGATCAATAGGGGGTTTTGTGAAGAAGCTCATGGTCGCCACGTCTCTCGTCCTGGCCGGTGTCGGCACGGTGGCCGCGCCCGCGCCCGTGCTGGCCCGGTCGACGGCCTCGGGGGCCGCGTCGTCGCTCGTCACGGCGACGGGAGGTGAGGCGTCCGTCGCGAAGTGCCAGACCCGCAGCATCAGGTCGCTGGCGAACGGCAGGTACGTGTCCGCGGAGTTCGGCTGGCCGGGCGACAAGTACGGGATGCTGCGCGCCCGCGCCACGAAGGCCGGCCCCTGGGAGAGGTTCTCGATCTGCTACAACGGTCGCAACTACACGATCAAGTCCCTGGCGAACGGCAGGTACGTGTCCGCGGAGTTCGGCTGGTCGGGAGGCGACCGCGGGATGCTGCGCGCCCGCGCGTCCTCGGCCGGTACCTGGGAAAGGTTCCACATCGCCTCCTGCGGGACGGGCTGCGTGTCGATCAGGAACCTCGCCGTCCCCTCCCGGAACTACGTGTCGGCGGAACTCGGCAACAGGGGCGACAAGTACGGGATGCTGCGCGCCCGCGGCTCGAAGATCGGCCCCTGGGAGAAGTTCAGGGTGCAGTAGGGCGCATTTCGGGCATTGCCGTGGACCGAAGATCCAGGTTCGCGGCGGATGTCGCGGGAACGGGACCCGGGACCGGTTCGTTGGCAGGGAAACCAGGCGACCGGCCGAGGTGACGGGGTGCGACGACAGGCGGGCGGAGTCTCGGCCGGATGACGGTCATCGCCCGGACAAGGGCGGTGCTTCGCCGTCCTGTGGCGACGAAGTGATCTCGCGGGGTTCCCGTTCCAGAAGGAGTCTTGATGCGTCGTACCACCACGGATGCCGACGTGCGGCGGGTGTTCGACCGGATGGCGGATCGGTACGACGACCAGATGCGGGTCTGGGAGCGGCGCCTGTTTCCGGGGAGCAGGGAGTGGGCCGTCGGGCAGGCGCGCGGCCGTACGGTGGAGATCGCGGTCGGCACCGGGCTCAACCTGCCGCTGTACGACGCCGATGTCACGGTGGTCGGGATCGAGCTGTCCGAGCGGATGCTGGAACTGGCGCGGCGGCGGGTGGCGCGGGAAGGGCTCGGCGAACGGGTGGAGTTGCGGCAGGGTGACGTGCAGCGCCTGGAGTTGCCCGACGGCCACGCGGACACCGTGCTGTCCACGTTCACGATGTGCACCATCCCGGACCCGGCGGCCGCGGCGCGCGAGGCATACCGCGTGCTCAAGCCGGGCGGCAGGTTCGTGCTGGCCGAGCACGGGCCGTCGAGCAACCCGATCATCCGCGCCGGGATGCGGGTGGTGGAACCGCTGTTCGTGCGGTTCGAAGCCGACTATCTCACCCGCGACCCCCGGCCGTTCCTGGAGCAGGCGGGGTTCCGGATCGAGTCGGTGTCCCGGATGACACGCGGCGTCAGCTTCCGGGTGCTCGCCGTCCGGCCGTGACCCGCCGCCGTCCATCCGTGCGATTCCGGCGTCGGTGAGGCGCTGGACCCTCGTGAGCGGGGTACGAGGGTGAACGGGCATCGATGAGGAGGCGCACGTGGCGTACGTCCTGGAGGAGATCGCCGGCCAGCCCGCGTGCTGGCGGCAGGCGCTGGATCTCGGCGCGGCGAGTCCGGCGGGGCTGCCGGAGACGGGTGAGCGCGTCGCCGTGATCGGCTGCGGCACCTCGCTGTACATGGCGCAGGCGTACGCGGTGCTGCGCGAGCGTTCCGGGCAGGGGGAGACCGACGCGTTCCCCGCCTCCGAGCTGCCCGCGCGCCGCTACGACCGGCTGGTCGCGATCACCAGGTCCGGGACCACGACGGAGGTGCTGCGCGCCCTCGACGCGGCGGGTGACGTCCCGACGGTCGCCATCACCGCCGACCCGGCGACCCCGGTGACCGGCCTGGCCAAGACGGTGATCGCGCTGGAGTTCGCCGACGAGCGTTCCGTGGTGCAGACCAGGTTCGCCACCAGCGCTCTCGCTCTGCTCCGCGCGCACGTCGGGGAGGCCCCCGCCGACCTCGCGGCCCAGGCCGAGACCGCGCTCACCACACCGCTCCCCGAGGGGGCGATCTCGCGGCGGCAGTTCACCTTCCTGGGCAGCGGCTGGACCAACGGCCTCGCCCAGGAGGCTGCGCTGAAGCTCAGGGAGGCCGCTCTCGCCTGGGCGGAGGCCTACCCCGCGATGGAGTACCGGCACGGGCCGATCAGCATCGCCGACGAGAACAGCCTGGTGTGGTTCTTCGGCGGTCAGGAGAAACTGCTCGACGACGTCGCCCGCACCGGAGCCCTGACCACGGCCACCACCCTCGACCCGCTGGCCGACCTGATCCGGGCCCAGCGGCTCGCGGTGGAGCTGGCCCGGTCACGCGGCCTCGACCCGGACAACCCGCGCAACCTGACCCGCTCGGTGATCCTCGGGTAGTCGCCCTCAGCGGCGCCGGGCGGCGTTCAGCAGCCAGCGGCGGACCACGGCCAGCGCCAGCGGCAGCGGTACGGTGCCCGCCCCCAGTCCCACGTCGACCAGCAGGTCGAACACCTCCTTGCGGCGGGCGGCGGTGTCGATCGCGGCGTCGATGAAGCCGGGTGACTGGGAGGCGAGGGCGAGCACGTCGGTGGTGCGCAGGTGCCGGCCGAGGGCCTTTCTCAGGCCGCGCCGGTAGGCGGGCAGCGGGTCGTCCGCCGCCTGGACGGCGGCCTCCCCGGCGAGCCGGCCCGAAAGCAGCGCGTAGAAGATGCCCTCGCCGGTGAGCGGGTTGATGAGACCCGCGGCGTCACCGGCGAGCATCACCCGCCCCGAACCCGGCCCGGGGCGGCCGGGGGAGAGGGGAAGGTGGTGGGCACGCAGGTCACGGGCGTTCACGTGGGGCAGCAGCTCGGCGAGCCGTCCGTGCAGCACCGTCTTGCCCGGCAGGCCGGTGGCGTGCAGCCGGGGCAGGAGCATGCCGTAGCCGACGTTGGCGGTGCCGTCGCCGATCGGGAACGACCACGCGTACGCGGGCCACCCGTCCTGCTGCATGAAGATCGACTGGACGTCGTCGTCGGCGGGCACGTCGGCGTAGCCGCGCACGGCGATCGCGGTGTGCTTCTCGGGGGAGGGGGAGACGCCGATGAGGCGCCGTACGGTCGAGTTGGCCCCGTCCGCGGCGACCACGGCGCGGGCGGTGACGGTGCCGTCGAGAACCACGTGATCGCCGAGAGCGGCGAGCGCGCGGACCTGGTGACGGCGGACCTCGACACCGCGGGCGCGGGCGGCGTCGACGAGGCGGGCGTCGAAGACCTTGCGGGGCACGACGTGGTTGGACCTGGCGGAGGTGGCCGAGACGCGGGCGCCGCCGGGGGAGACCACCGCCAGGCGCCGCGTCGGCCGGTAGTCGGCGATGAGGTCGGGAACGCCCAGCAGGGCGAGCTCGTCGCGCCCGTGGGCGGCAATGCCGTCACCGCAGGCCTTGTCACGGGGGAAGTCGGCCCTGTCGAGCAGCAGGACCCGCGCCTCGGGCCTGAGCTGTCTCGCGCGCAGGGCCGCGGCCGCCCCCGCGGGCCCGCCGCCGACGACCACCAGATCCCAGACGTCATCCACCCCGGGGAGCCTTCCCCGTACGCCCGGGGGGAACCGCCGCGCGGTGGATCTTCCTGGCGGTACGTGCGGGACCGGGCGAGGTCAGCTCGGGTCGGGTTCGTACAGCTCCCTGAGCGGCGACAGTTCGCCGACGGGTACGGACAGGCGTACGGTCTCACCGCCGAGTGTGGCGATCTGGGACCAGGTGGCGAACCGGCTGTTCCGGTGCAGCCTGCGGATCACCTCTCTGACCAGCCAGGGGGCACGGCCGCCGGGCCCTCGCTCGTAGCCGAACAACCGGCCGGTGTGGCGGGGCACCACGATCAGTCCGTTGAGCCGGAAGGCGTTCCTCACCTCCTCG
The DNA here is from genome assembly GCF_040635605.1 of Streptosporangium sp. NPDC006930. NCBI lineage: Bacteria > Bacillati > Actinomycetota > Actinomycetes > Streptosporangiales > Streptosporangiaceae > Streptosporangium > Streptosporangium sp. NPDC006930. Next base: position 223,858 of record NZ_JBEYID010000003.1, read on the forward strand.
ATCAGCGGCCCGTCCTGGTCGAACCGCACGTCGGCGACCTGGCCCACCTGGCGTCCGCCGGAGTCGACGACCGGGCGGCCGATGAGGTCGCTCACCCTGGGCGGACGGCCTTCGCCTCCTTCGCCGCCTCTCCGGCCACCTCCCCCGCTTCGGCCGGTGTCGTCCCCGTCGTCGCGTCCGCCCTCGCCTCCGTCCCCGTCGCCGCTACCGGGGATCTTGGCGATGATGTTCTTCCTGGCCCACCGTTCCAGGGCGGGCTCCGCCTGCCGGCCCGCGACGGTGACGGCGCTGCCGATCTCGGTCACCAGGACCATCGGGACGCGCTGGGGCTCGGGGTGCGTCTCGGGTCTCAGCAGGCTGGTCACGGCGACCATCAGGCGTCCGGGGACTCCTCCGATCCGCGGGCCCAGGGCGAGCGGTCCGTACAGGATCGCGGTCAGGTAAGGGCGGCCCTCGGCGTCGTGGCCGAGCTCCAGATCGTCGACCTTGCACAGCAGGTGGCCGTCGCCCGCCAGTACGACCTGACGGTCCAGCAGGTGCAGCTGGGCGTGGATCCGCCTGGCTCCGGTCATCGGCCCGCCCCCCTCGCAGCCGTCGCCCAGGTCATTGTCCCGCCTTCGTCGCGATCATCAGGGGGATCGCGGCCACCGCGACCACGAGGAGCAGCACCATGTACGCCGTCCCCAGGGTGTTGGAGAGGCGGCCGTTGACCCGGTCCCCCATGTAGTCGGGATCATTGGAGATCATCAGGACGGGCAGGTAGGTGAGGGGGAGTGCGGCGGCGGCGAAGACCAGCGAGTACTCCGTCACCTTGATCGGGTCGATGGTCGTCAGGATCAACGCGGTGGCGACGATCACCACGGCCAGGACGACCGCGTGGAACCGAGCCGCGTCCCGGGGGCGGACGAACTTGCCCCACTGCCAGCCGAAGTACTGGCTGATGGTGTAACCCGACGACAGCGCGGTCTCCAGAGTCGCCCCGAACGTGGCCGCGAACACCCCGAGGATCACCGCGGCGAGTCCCACCTGTCCTAGGCCGAGTCCCACCGGGAGCAGCATCTGCCCGAGCGTGTCCACCTGGGCGTGCACCGGGAAGAAGACGGTCGCGGCGCAGGCGGCGATGGCGATCGACAGGAACCCGCCGAGCGGGAAGCCGACGAAGACGTTGGCCCGCTCGGTCACCAGGTCCCGGCGCGTCCAGCGCTCCTCGACCCCGCCCGAGGAGAAGAAGAACACCTCGTAGGGCGTCATCGCGCCACCGAGCAGAGCGATCGCGTAGTACCAGTAGGTGGGCACGCCCTCGTCGGGCGGCGGGTGGGTGAGCTGGGCACCCAGCTCACCCCAGTCGGGTCCGAGCTGCCACAGCGCCACCGCGAACACCACCAGCGCGAGTCCGGCCAGCCCGAAGACCCGTTCCATCGTCTCGAACTTCACCCGCCACGCGACGAACGCGACACCCGGTACCCACAGCAGGTAGTTGACTCCCGTCGCCAGTTCCAGTGCCAGGGCGGCGCCGCCGATCTCGGCGGCGAGGGTGAGGACGTTGATGAAGAACGACGCCCCCAGATTTGCCAGACCCGCCCGGGGTCCCAGTCGCTCCCTGACCAGGTCGAAGACGGGCCGTCCCGAGACCGCGGCGATCCGCCCAGACATCTCGGCGAACAGGCAGATGCCCACCACCCCGACGACCACCACCCAGGCGAGAGACATCCCGAACCTGGCCCCGACCAGGGCGTTGGCCACCAGGTCGCCGATGTCGACAAAACCACCGAAGGCGGTGAGGATGCCCAGCGTCACGGCGAACAGCTTCTTCACCGGTGCGCCTCCCCGAACCTCCGCAGCTCCGCGGCCAGCTTCTCCAGCTCGCGTGCGGCCCGTGCGGGGTCCTTGACGCCGTCCCGCCTGACCTGGACGAGCAGGTCGCTCACCTGCTCCTCGGCCCGCGTGGTCAGGTCCAGCACCTCTGCCTGGACCCGGTCGGCGGCCTCGGTCGGCGGCTGCACCCCGCCGAACTGCGTGCCGAGACCTCCTGTCTCCTCGGCTGCCTCGGTCAGCACCGTCTTCAGGTACGGGGTGGTCAGCCTGGCCTCGTTCGCGACCGCGAGGCGGACGATCTCCAGACTGGAGGCGGCCGCCTCGGCGGTCGCTGCGGCTTTCAGGGAGTAGTCGTGGTCGTCCCAGGCCGGGCTGACACATCCCGCCAGCAGCGCCGCCAGTATCCCGAGAGTCCCAAGAGCGCCGGGCCTCCTCATCGGCCCGGCCGCAGCAGGAAGTAGGCCAGCACACCCAGCAGGCCGAGCAGCTGCGCCCACGCCATGAGTAGCACGAGTCCCTCATCGATCACCTGAAGCCTGTGCCCCCGAACACCCGCCGTATTCCTGTCTCCCGGTTCCCTCACCCCAGGGAGGGGGAACCGGGGTGGGCGGGAGCCGGTGACCGGAGGTCGCTCGGGCCAGGGGCCGGGAAGCCGGTGGTCGGGGATCGGAGGGGACTACCGGTGGCTAGAGGTTGCTCAGGGCGGGGAGGAGCTCCTTCTCCGACCAGTCGAGGAACGCGTCCTGGTGCTCGTGGCCGATCTGGACGAGGGCGACGTGGGTGAAACCGGCGTCGGTGTAGGCGCGCACCGCCTCCACCACGGCGTCCACGTCGGGGCCGCACGGCACCTTGGCCGCGACGTCCTCCGGCCGCACCGTCTCGGTGGCGGCGGCGAAGTTGACGGGCCCCGGAAGCTCGGCCATCACCTTCCATCCGGCCACCGACCAGCGCCACAGCCGATGCGCCCGCTCCTTGGCGGCCTCCACGTCGGGGTCGTAGCAGACGGCGAGCTGGCCGTAGACGGGCTTGCCCGTGCCACCCTCCCCGGCGAACAGGCGTACCAGGTCCGAGTCGGGATCGGTCGCGACCAGCGCGTCACCGTGCTCGGCGGCGATCTTCCCCGACTGGCCGCCGGAGGCGGCGATCGCGAGCGGGATGGGCTGGTCCGGCAGGTCGTACAGCTTGGCCGAGTCGACGTCGAAGAACTCGCCGCGGTAGGTGACGTACCCACCCTCGAACAGCTCCCTGATGATCTGCACGGCCTCGCGGAACATCCCGTGCCGGGTGTCGGCCGAAGGCCAGCCCTGACCTGTCACGTGCTCGTTGAGGTTCTCCCCCGCGCCCAGTCCGAGCGTGAAGCGGCCCTCGCTCAGCACGCCCATCGTCGCCGCCTTCTGCGCCACCACCGCGGGGTGGTAACGCATGATCGGGCAGGTCACGTACGTCATCAGGGGCAGCTGCCGGGTGGCCTGCGCCACCGCGCCGAGCACCGACCAGGCGTACGGGGAGTGGCCCATCTCCTCCAGCCACGGAAAGTAGTGGTCGGAGATGACCGCGTAGTCGAAACCGACCCGCTCGGCCGTCGTGACGTCCTTGACCAGCTGCCTGGCGGGCGTCTGCTCACACATCATCGTGTAACCGATCTTTGCCATACTCCGCCCCTACCCGGCTTTCCGCGAGCATCGCCGGAAGAGCCGAAAACATCGCCGTCCTTTACGAATCGCCTGCCTTTGAGCCGCTCGTCTACGAGCCGCCCGCCTTCGACGAGGCACCCGCCTTTCGTGAGGCGTCCGCCTTCGACGCCTCCCCGTCCGGGGCGTGAGGGGCCTCGGGGGTGGTGTGCTTGAGCGGGACCGCCGAGCCGCGGACCACGTCCAGCTGGACGGTCTGGCGGGGCGTCAGCAGGTCCAGCAGCCAACTTCCCGCGATGCGCGCCCGGTTGCGCGGGATGGACAGCAGATGGTAACCCCGGGTGACCACCTTGGCCGCCATGCCCGACAGCGGCACGCCCAGCGGGTTCGCGGCGGCACCGGTCCCTCCCAGGTCGACGACGAACCCCAGGTCGCTGTGCTTGTACGGCTTGAGCCGTCCGTGGCCGTAGGAGGCGGCGATGTTGCGGGCGGCCTGCCTGCCCTGGCGGCCGGCGTGCTGGGCGGTCATCGCCGTGTACTCGCCGGGCCGGGTGAGGTCGGGGACCGCGGCCGCGTCGCCGCAGGCGAAGATCTCCGGGTGGCCGGGCACCCTCAGGTACTCGTCGACGCGCAGACGCCCCTTCACGGTCGGCAGGCCCAGGGACTCCACCATCGGGTCGGGGCGCACGCCGACGCACCAGATCAGGGATTTGGTCGGTACGAACTCCCCGTCGGAGAGCTTCACCCCCTCAGCCGTCGCCTCGGCCACGCTCGTATCGGTGAGGATCTCCATGCCCCGCTCGGACAGCGTCCGGTGCGCGCTCCGCGACAGGCGTTCGTCCAGCTCGGGGAGGATACGCGGGGCGATGTCGGCGAGGATCCAGCGCATCGGCTGGTCACGCAGCCTCGGCCGGTGCCTGCGGAGGGCGTTCGTGAGCAGCTGGCCCTGCGCCGCGACCTCGGTCCCGGTGTACCCGGCGCCCACGACCACGAAGGTGCACCTGGCCGCACGCTCCTCGGGGTCGTCGGACGCGTCGGCGAGCTCGACCTGGCGGATCAGGTGGTCGCGCAGGTAGAGGGCCTCGACGATGCTGCGGAAGCCGTGGGCGTACTCGGCGACCCCGGGTACGGGGAGGAGTTTGTTGACGCTGCCGACCGCGACCACCAGGCGGTCGTAGCCCAGTTCGCGGTGGTTGCCCTCGGCGTCGGTGCACTTCACGCGGCGCGCCTCGATGTCGACGCTGTCCGCCGTGGCGAGCAGATACCGTACGCCGGGATAGTCGCCCGCCAGCGGGACCGCCACCTTGCGGGCGTCGAGGATGCCGGCCGCGACCTCCGGCAGCAGGGGCAGGTAGAGGAAGTAGTCGGTCGGATTGATCAGGACGATCTCGATCGCGCCCTTCGCGATCCGGGAGAGGGTACGGACCGCGGTGAAACCCGCGAACCCTCCTCCGATCACGACGACTCGTTGTCGTTCACCCATGACGTCGCTCCTTTCGGCACTCCGTTTCCAGCGGCGTGCCCCCTCTGCCCCCGGGTCAAGCGTGATGGGCCGTCCCATGTTGCCCATGCGGCGCGTACGGACGCCGCGGCGAGCGGGGGACGCGGGTCGCGGAATGATCGGGGAGCGGATAAGGAGGATTAATCGCCAGGTCATCGCGCGGGCAAGATGGCGAGGCGGGCGAGTGGGAGCCGCCTTCCCTGGGGATGGCCGGGAGAAGGCGGTGGAATCCAGATGCCGCGCCGATTTGAGGATGATCCGGTTTGTTGGAGGATCGGCCGACTTGAAACGGCCGGTTCGGGGGCGGGTCCGCTTCGGGGATGGGCCGGTCCGAGGATGGCCTGTCTTCCGGGAGGGCGGGTTCGAGGGCGAGCCGGCTCGAAGGGAGTGGGTCGTGACGACCTCCGAACAGTCACGCGAGGAGCCGCTGACCTCACCGTTGGCGCCACGTGCGAAGGAGCCGGGCTCGATCGTCGTGCGCTGGCTCACCAGCACCGACCACAAGGTCATCGGCTACATGTATCTGATGGTGTCGTTCGTCTTCTTCCTGTTCGCCGGGCTGATGGCCATGGTCATCAGGGGGGAGCTCGCCCAGCCGGGACTGCAGGTGTTGACCACGGCGCAGTACAACCAGCTGTTCACCATGCACGGCACCCTCATGCTGCTGCTGTTCGCCACGCCGCTGTTCGCCGGATTCGCGAACGTGGTCATGCCGCTGCAGATCGGGGCGCCCGACGTGGCCTTCCCCCGGCTCAACATGGTGAGCTTCTGGCTCTTCCTGTTCGGCGGGATCATCGCGAGCTTCGGTTTCCTCACCGGCGGGGGCGCCCCCGACTTCGGCTGGACGGGGTACACGCCGCTCTCCCACGCGACCTACTCCCCGCAGCTCGGTGGAGACCTGTGGATCGTGGGCCTGACGATGTCCGGGCTCGGCACGATCCTCGGCTCGGTGAACTTCATCACCACGATCATCTGCATGCGGGCCCCGGGGATGACGATGTTCCGCATGCCGATCTTCACCTGGAACACGCTGCTCACCGGTGTCCTGGTGCTGATGGCCTTTCCGGTGCTGGCCGCCGCGCTGCTCGCCCTGCTGGCCGACCGCAAGTTCGGCGCCCACATCTACGACCCGCAGACCGGGGGGCCGATCCTGTGGCAGCACCTGTTCTGGTTCTTCGGCCATCCGGAGGTCTACATCATCGCGCTGCCGTTCTTCGGCATCATCACCGAGGTGATCCCCGTCTTCAGCCGCAAGCCGCTCTTCGGCTACATCGGCCTGATCGGCGCGACGATCGCCATCGCGGGGTTGTCGATGACGGTGTGGGCGCACCACATGTTCGCCACGGGCCGGGTGCTGCTGCCGTTCTTCTCGTTCATGTCGTTCCTGATCGCGGTCCCGACCGGGGTGAAGTTCTTCAACTGGGTCGGCACCATGTGGCGGGGGCACATCTCATTCGACACGCCCATACTGTTCGCCGTGGGATTTTTGGTGACGTTCCTGTTCGGCGGGCTGACCGGGGTCATCATGGCCTCCCCGCCGCTGGACTTCCACGTGCACGACTCGTACTTCGTGGTCGCGCACTTCCACTACGTGGTCTTCGGCACCGTGGTGTTCGCGATGTTCTCCGGCTTCTACTTCTGGTGGCCGAAGATGACCGGCAAGATGCTGAACGAGAAGCTGGGCAAGCTGCACTTCTGGACGCTGTTCATCGGCTTCCACGTCACCTTCTTCGTCCAGCACCTGCTGGGCGCGGAAGGCATGCCGCGCCGCTACGCCGACTACAGCGCGCTCGATGGGTTCACCACCCTCAATCTGATCTCCTCCATCGGCGCCCTCCTGCTCGGCCTCTCCACGCTGCCGTTCCTGTACAACCTCTGGTACACCGCGCGCCACGCTCCGCGCGTGACGATGGACGACCCGTGGGGCTTCGGCAACTCGCTGGAGTGGGCCACCTCCTGCCCCCCGCCCCGGCACAACTTCACCTCGATCCCGGCCATCCGTTCTGAACGGCCCGCCTTCGACCTGCACCATCCGAGGGTGGCGATGCAGCCGCGCCAGCTCGACCCGACGGCGGGGCTCAAAGAGGAGATCTGACCGGCGGCACGGTGGTGACGCGACGGACTGGCAGGGGGTCCGGGCTCAACGAGGCGGTCCGCTCCCTTCCCTGTGCCCCTCCCAGGGGCTACCCGCGGCGCGGCCGAGGGCGATCTCGGTGGTCTCCTCGGGGTACGGCGACAGGCGTACGGCGTCGGCGGGGGTGAGCAGACCTGCCGCCACCCGCTCGCACAACTCGGCGAGGGCGGCGATCTCCGCGTGCTGTGCGAGGACGAACGCGCGGTCGACCGGGTCGCCGTGCCCGGGAACGACCGTGCCACCGGAGCCGGAGCCGGAGCCGGAGCCGGGGCCGGAGGTGGAGGTGGTCGTGTCACCGGAGGCGGGGAAGAACTCGGTCGTTCCATCGGGACCGGGACCGTCGTCGGGCCGGTCGAGCAGGCCGAGGAGCCCGGCGAGCGTGGCGGGCCATTCGAGGGGATAGGCGTCCTCGTAGGCAGGCGGCGCGCCGTTCTCCACCAGGTCCCCGGCGAAGATCACCCCGGCGTCCGGCACGTGGACGACGAGGTCGTTGCCGGAGTGGCCGCGGCCGAGGTGGGCGAGGACGACCGGGCGGCCCCCGACGACGAGCCGCGTCCGGTCGGCCACGAGGTGGTCCGGCGGCACGATCTCGGTCCTCGCGATGTCGTCGGCGATGTCCGGCCGCTCCAGATCCCGGTAGTACCGTTCCCACTCGTCCCTCGCCCGGCCGCCGTTCTCGACCAGGTCGGCGCGGCAGCCCTCGTGCGCCCAGACCGGGCAGTCGAGGAAGGACCGGGTGCCGAAGCTGTGGTCGAAGTGCGAGTGGGTGATCGCCACCGTCCACGGGTCGCGGGTGATCCGTCTCACCTCCGCGAGCAGCTCCGCCCCCTGCCGCTCATCTCCCCGCGTGTCGACCACCAGGCAACCGCCGTCGCCCATGACCAGCCCCACGGACAGGTCCAGCTCGGCGTACCGCCGCACGAGCACCCGGTCCGCCACCTCGACCCATCGACCTTCCACGAATCGCATTCTCCCCCCAGCCCGGAACCTCAGCCCAGGACCTCGGTTCAGGGCCTCAATCCAGGACCCGGCCGACCATCCGCGCGTACATCCGCCCCGGGCTCGGCACCGACGACGGGTGCAGGAAGCCGGGAAGCATCGGCAGGTCCACCGCGAAGGGCTGCAGCCGCTCGTAGAGGACGTCGGCTCCCGAGGGACGGTTGTCGGGGTCCTTCTCCAGCAGGTCGGCGAGGAGGCGGTTCAGCTCGTCAGGGATGCCGGGCACCGGTGGCGGGCGTTCCTTCACCTGGCGCTCGAACACGGCGTACTCGGTGGGGCCGGTGAACAGCTGGCGGCCCGTCAGCATCTCGTGGATCACGCACCCGAGGGCGTAGAGATCGCTGCGGGGGCCGGACAGGCCGCGCTGGATCTGCTCGGGAGCCATGTACGACGGGGTGCCGAGAATCTGGCCCACCCGGGTGAACTGGGTGGAGTCGGCCTCGCGCAGCACGGCCAGGCCGAAGTCGAGGACCTTCACGCTCCCGTCGGGGCAGAGCATCAGGTTGGTCGGTTTCAGGTCGCGATGGCAGACGGAGAGCGCGTGGGCGGCCGTCAGCACCGCGCACGCCTGGGCGGCGATCGCCGCCGCCCACGGCACGGGGAGCGGGCCGTGCTCGCTGACCACGTCGGCCACGGTGACGCCCTCGATGAACTGCATCACCTGGAAGAGCCGCTGGTCGAAGGTGCCGAAGTCGTACAGGACCGGAGCGCCGGGGTGCTCCAGCCTGGCCAGGATGCGGGCCTCGCGCAGGAAACGCCGCTTCAGCTCCTCGTCTGGGCCGGTGAGGAACTTCAGGAACTTGACGGCCACCCTGCGGTCGAGATGCTTGTCGTGACCGCCGTAGACGGCCCCCATGCCTCCCTGGCCGAGAGGGAGGTCGTCGAGGACGTACCGGTCGCCGATGACCATCGACCCTCCCCTGGACCTGAGGGCATCAAGCCCTTTGGTCGCACGGCCGGAGATGACCGTCGACCAGTCCGTCAAAGCCTAGCCGGATCAGCGTTTCCCCCAGCGTCCGTGTTTCGCGCAGTTTGTCCTCAAGGTCGAACAGCTCACGGAAGGCGGTGCCGTACATCCGTTGGTCGGACAGCGGCAGCACGGGCACCCGCGCCCGCCGCACGTCGAGGCGGCTGGAGCTGGGATGGACCCTGGCCGCGTCGGCCGAGCGCAAAAACCCGGCGAGGAACCCGGAGTCGAGCCGCTGCGGATCGACCCGGTAGAGCGTGAGCTGCGGGCCGAGCGCCGCGCCGCCGTGGGTGATCACCCTGACCGCGCCCAGCACGGTGGTCACCACGTCACCCGGCCGGATCATGACCAGGGCCGGGTCGAGGGTGGTCCGGCCGGAGGGCGGCGTGCCCGCCGCGGTGTCCTCGGCGGTCAGCACCGGCAGGGGGCCCTCGTCGGCGGACATCCTCGCCGGCGCCTGCAGGATCGTGATCAGTCCCGCCTTGGCCAGCTCGCCGACCGTGGTGGTCGGCAGGTCCTGCCGTTCGGCGAGCGGCTGGAGGGCGGGGGTGGCGTCCGAGAGCAGGGCCGAGGTCTCCTTGAAGCCGGCCAGGGCGTCGGTGAAGTCGCGCAGGAGGTCGGGGCCGCCGTGCTGCGGGCGGCGCCTGGACGGGGCGAGGTCGACCTCGTCGTCGAGCAGGTCGATGATCCGCACCGTCCTGCTCTCGCCGGACAGCTCGGCCTCGGGATCCTTCTGGTACGCGCGCCAGGCGGGCTCCACGATCGACAGGTCGTCACCGGCGTCCACCAGCAGCAGCCGGGACGGCGGACGCCCGCCGTCGGGCCTGCGGAGAATCCACAGGTCGGGGCCGCCGGGTGCGAGCGTCACCACGGCACGCAGCGCGCCCGCCCGGAGCAGGTTGCCACGGATCCGCTTGCCGGGACGGCGGCTGGCGGCGGCGGTGGGCATCAGGATCGCCACCAGGCCACCCGGTCTCACCCGGGCCAGGCAGTGCTGCACCCACGCCAGCTCCGACTCCCCGCGCGGCGGCAGCCCGTACTCCCAGCGCGGGTCACCGGCGAGGTCCTCATGTCCCCAGACCCGCTCGTTGAACGGCGGGTCACAGACCACGGCGTCGGCGAGCTCACCGGCGAGGCGATCCTCACGCAGCGAGTCGCCGGCGACGATCCGCGCCTCCGCACCGCGCAGCAGCACCCGTACGGCGGTGAGCAGCGCGTTCGACTCGTTGATCTCCTGTCCCATCAGGACGTTCTTCCGTCCCGACCGGGCACGCCCCTTGCGGCCCGTCCGTGATCCCGTACGCGGCCCGGCGAGGGAGCCCGCGCCCAGCAGCAGTGTCCCGACGCCGCACGCGGGGTCGAGGACGACGCCTCCCTCCCCGGCCGCGAGCCGGACCATGAGCGCGGCCACGTCGTCCCTGGTGACCGGGAGCTGGCGGGAGTGGGCCTCGGCGTAGCGTTCGAACAGGAACTCGAAGACCTCCAGCGGGTCGCGCTCGGCGGCCAGCTCGGCCACCAGCCGGACGAGGGCGAGGTCGTCCAGAAGAAGATCGGCGGAGCCGGGAAGATCCGTCGTCACCTCGGCCACGCGGGTGAGAGACTTCGTACCATGATCACGCCAGAGGGCGGGTTCACGGCGCAGGAAGAGCAGGAACGCGCCGACCCTGCCCACGAGTTCGCCCAGTCTGAGGTCGTCGACCGAGGTGCGCATCCGCTGCCAGACCAGGTCACCGAGCGAGACCTCGAACGACTTGCCGTTCGCGCGCAACCACACGGCGATCTCGGGCAGGGAGAACAGTGGGCTGGAGGTGGTGCCGCCCACCGGCTGGGGAAAGTCCTCGTGGCGGCGGCGCCAGTTGCTCACCGCAGCCCTGCCGACCCCGGCGAGCCGGGCGATGTCGCCCGCGTTCACGGTGATCTCCTGACTCTCCTCCATGGTGGGTCACAGTAGTTGACCGTGCCGCAACGGTCTACAACGACTTTGCTTGTGAAGTGCTTCAACCAATGATTTACTGCCCTCATGGCACTGAACCAACCACTTGCACTGCGCTACGCGGCCCGCTCCGACGTGGGTGTCCGTCGTGAGGCGAACGAGGACTCGGGCTACGCGAGTGCGCGCCTGCTCGCCATAGCCGACGGCATGGGTGGTCACGCGGGTGGAGAGGTCGCCAGTTCACTTGCCGTCACAGCCATGGCGAAGCTGGACGACACCCTGCCCGCCGACGGTGTCGACCTGCTCGCCGCGCTCAAGGGCGCGGCGAGGGACGTGAACCACACGCTGCACGACATGAGCGAGCAGGACCCCACGCTCCGCGGCATGGGCACCACGTTGACCGCGATGCTCTGGAACGGTGCCACCTTCGCCCTGGCCCACGTGGGAGACTCCCGGGCCTACATGCTGCGCGACGGCGCCCTGTACCAGATCACCCACGACCACACCCTGGTCCAGTCGCTGGTGGACGAGGGGCGGATCACCCCGGAGCAGGCCGCCGAGCACCCGCGCCGGTCGATGGTGCTGCGGGTCCTCGAAGGCACCGGCGACGGGGAGCTGGACCTGTCGCTGCGCGAGGCATACCCGCAGGACCGCTACCTGCTCTGCTCCGACGGCCTGACCGCCGTGGTCGGCCCCGAGACCCTGTTCAACACGCTGACCGAGATCTCCGACCCCGACGAGGCCGTCCGCCGGCTCATCGACCTGGCCAACCGGGGCGGCGGCCCCGACAACATCACCTGCATCGTGGCCGACTTCGGGGCGCCCGTCGGCGCGGCCCAGCCGGGCCCGGCCATCGTGGGCGCCGCGGTCGAGCGGAAACTTCCCCTCTGACCCGCGCCCCCGCGGACGGCCGAGGATGCTCTTCCGCAGGAGGACCCCCGTCCCGCGGGCACTGGCCTCCGACGCTCACCGAGGGCACTCGCTCTCGGCATTCAGCAGGTCACGCGGCTTCGCGGGGCCGGGCTCCCGGTCTCACCAGGTTTTGCCGGTGATGCGTTCGTACGCCTCGATGTAGCGCTGCCGGGTGACCTCCACGACCTCGGCGGGCACGTTTGTGGCGCCGGGCTCCTGGTCTCACCAGGTTTTGCCGGTGATGCGTTCGTACGCCTCGATGTAGCGCTGCCGGGTGACCTCCACGACCTCGGCGGGCACCTCGGGGGCGGGCTCCTTCTTGTCCCAGCCCGTGCCGGTCGCCCAGTCGCGCACGTACTGCTTGTCGAAGGAGAACTGCGCGTGGCCGGGCTCCCACCGGTCGGCGGGCCAGAAACGGGAGGAGTCGGAGGTGAGCACCTCGTCGCCGAGCACGAGGGTGCCCTCGGAGTCCCAGCCCAGCTCGATCTTGGTGTCCGCGATGATGACGCCCCGCTCCGCGGCGAGCTCGGAGCCTCGCCGGTAGATCTCCAGCGTGATCCGCCTGAACTCCTCGGCGACCTCCGCGCCCTCCAGGGCGACGACGTCCTCGAAGGAGATGGGCTCGTCGTGCTGCCCGAGCGGCGCCTTGGTGGACGGGGTGAAGATCGGCTCGGGAAGCTTGGAGCCGTCCAGCAGTCCGGGCGGCAGCGGTACGCCGGAGACCGATCCGTGCTCCCGGTACTCCTTCAGCCCGCCCCCGGTCAGGTAGCCGCGCGCGACGCACTCGACCTTCGCCATCTCCAGCTTCCTGCACCGCACCGCGCGCCCCTCGAACTCGGCGGGCACGTCGGTCGCCGAGATCACGTGGTTGGGCACGATGTCGGCGAGCCGGTCGAACCACCACAGCGACAGCCGCGTAAGGATCTTCCCCTTGTCGGGGATCGGGGTGGGCAGGATCACGTCGTACACCGACACCCGGTCGGACGCCACCAGGATGATGTCCCCGCGGTCCTCGTAGACGTCGCGGACCTTCCCTGAATGAAGAAGCTTCACTGCGTTCCTTGCTCTCGCTCGACCCGGCGGCCGCCTCGCGGGCCACCGGCCGCTGACCGACACCTGCCCACCGTATTCGAGATCAGGCGACGACCTGGCAACCGGGCACCCCCATCACCTGCTCGGGGGAGAGTTTCGCGACCCCCCTTGGCCGACGGCCCTCGCTACTCGCCCGGCCGCGCTTCCTCCGGTGCCAGGCTCACGTAGGACGCCGCGGTCGACTCCGCAGCAGGTCGGCCAGGACCACGGCCTCGCTGATGTCGGCCTGCCTGGTCGCGGTCAGGAGCGTCACCGTTCGCTGCTCCGCCAGCTCCCGCAGGTGCTCCAGCGCGGCGGCCCGCTCGGGGTCCTTCAGCTCGGCCCGGTAGCGGTGGCCGAACTCCTCGAATCGAGCCGGATCGTGGCCGTACCACTTGCGCAACTCGGTCGAGGGCGCCACCGCCTTGCACCACTCCTGAAGATGCGCCTTCTCCTTGGAGAGCCCGCGAGGCCAGACCCGATCGACCAGCACCCGGGCACCGTCCTGGGCCTCCGGCTCCTCGTAGACCCGGCGCACCCGTACTTCTGGTTTGTCAGCCATGACCTGGTCATTCCCAGATGACGGCGATGACAGCCGCCCGGTGGAGTCGATCAGTCGGGGGACAGGCGGTCGGCGGCGTGTTCGATGGCGGTGCTCACCCGGTCGGCCAGCAGGCCGACCGCGCCGACCGCGCGGGTCATCGGGTCGTCCTCCGCGCCGCCGAGGGCTTGGGAGCGCAGGTAGGCGGCCTTCACCTCGGCCCACCGTGCGGCCTGTACGGGGGTGATGGTGCCGCGCAGCTCGGCGAGTTTGAGCAGGTTGGCCTCCGCGCCCGAGGTGAGGGTCTGGGCCTCGCCGAGGTAGTGGTCGTCGATCACGGCCTCCAGTTCGGCGTCGTTCATCACCGGGACGACCCTGGCCGCGAGCTTGTTCATGTTCCGGTACGAGCCCTGGAGCTGGAACGGAGGCTCGGTCCGCGACGCGTCCGACTGGGCCGCGGAGGCGATGTACGCCTGGTTGTTGGCGAGCACCACCCGCTGGATCCGCAGCATTTTGCGCAGCACCGCGAGGACCTGCTCCAGCTCCACCGAGGAGTACGGGTGGGAGAGCTGGTCGGCCCGGACCCCCGAGTCGCCCCGGGCCAGCCGTACCAGGAGGCGGATGTCGCCCCGGTCGCGGGTGGAGAGCGGTGCCAGGACCGGGTTGGAGGTGAGCGCGTTGTCGACGTAGCTCAGCGCGAACAGCTCGTCCCGTCCCGACAGCACGTCGCCGAGGTTCCACACGTCGGCGCGGTTGGCGAGCATGTCGGGGATGCGGAAGCGCTTGCCCGCCTCGGTGTACGGGTTTCCCGCCATGCAGACCGCGAAGCGCTTGCCCCGCAGGTCGTAGGTGCGGGTCTTCCCCTCCCAGACGCCCTCCATCCGGCGCTGGCCGTCGCACAGGGAGATGAACTTCTGCAGCAGCTCGGGGGAGGTGTGCTGGATGTCGTCCAGGTACAGCAGGACGTTGTTGCCCATCTCCAGCGCGAAGGAGATCTTCTCGATCTCCTGCCGCGCCGTCGCGTCGGGCGCCTGCGCCGGGTCCACCGAGGTCACCAGGTGGCCCAGGGCGGGGCCGTTGACCTTGACGAAGATCAGCCCGAGCCGGTTGGCCACGTACTCCATGAGGGTGGTCTTGCCGTAGCCCGGCGGGGAGATGAGCAGCAGCATGCCCATCTGGTCGGTCCGCTTGGCGTCCCCGGCCGCGCCGAGCTGCTTGGCCAGGTTGTCGCCGATCAGCGGCAGGTAGACCTCGTCGAGCAGCTGGTTGCGGACGAAGGCGGTCATCACCTTCGGCTGGAACTCCTCCAGCCTCAGCCGCTCGCGCTCGGCCGCGACCAGCTCGTTGCGCCGCTTCTGGTAGGCGCGGTACGCGGGGACGCGGTGGTCGCGGAAGTGCCGGGTCCTGGTCAGGAACTCGTCCAGGCGCAGCTCCATCGCGTGCCCGGAGATCCGGGGGTGCGTGCCGAGCAGCCCCTCGACCGTGGCGGTCAGCGCCGCGGAGGAGTCGTGCCGGGGCACCTCGCACAGCAGTACGGCCACCGCCTCCACCAGCTCCGCGGAACCGGCCCCCGAAGCCCGTCCCGCGCCTCCGGCCGGCGCCGCGTCCATGCCGGAGCCCGGAGCCGAGACGTCGAAGGCCGAGAGCCACGCCTCGGCCAGGCGGTGGCGTGCGGCGAGGTCGTCGCCGAGCGCCCGCAGGTCGTCCTCGAACTCCCCGCGCGCCGGTCCCAGCGCCCGGTCGAACCGGTCGAGCAGCGATCGGGCTCCCGCACCGGTCACGAAACCGAACGGCTTGCCGGGCAGCTCCTCGAAGAGATACTCCCCGGCCAGCTCGAAGACGCCCGCCTCTCCCGCGTCACCGAGGAGATCCCGGCAGAAGGACGCGATCGCGGAGCCGAGGGCGGCGCGGGTCTCCTGGACCGCCTCCACCCTGCCGAACAGGGTCCGTGCCCGCACGAGCGACGTCGCCCGGGTGGTCCACGCCGCGCGGGCCGCCTCGTCGGTGCCGAAGGCCCAGAAGAGCTGGGCGGCGGCCCTCGCGGCGGGCGGGTAGCGCAGCAGGCCCGCGCCCGCGTGCAGACGGAGCGCGGCCCGCAGGATCGCGGTGGCGTCGTGGTCGTGGACGCCCCGCTCGTAACCCTCGTCGTACCGGGTCTCCGCGACCTTGCGGACGATCTCCAGCAGCTCCCCGCCGTCCACCGCGGCCTCGTGCAGCGCGTCCAGGGAGACCATGCTCCCACCGTTCCCGCCCGTGCCTGGCGTGAGCGGGGCTCCGGCCTCGGCGGCGGCGAGGATCGAGGCGGCGAGGTGCTCGCCCCGGTAGACCTCGGGCGACTCCGAGACCGTCAGCTGGTTCCAGAACGGCCGGGTCTCCTCGAAGGCCGCGTCGCGCACCGGGGAGCGGTAGTCGGTCCCGGTGACGGCGAAGGCCATACCGTCCTGGTGGGGGACGAGGGTGAGGTCGGCCGCCTGGGTGTTGACCGCGAACAGGTGGCGGCCGAGCCGGATGGTCTCCCCGCCGTCGCTGTAGAGGTCGAGCCGGTCGCGCAGGGCGCGGCCCGCCTCCTGGCGGGCCGACTTGATCCGGCCCTCGAGCTCTTCGGCGCGCACCTGGTCGCCCAGCGCGCGCAGCTCCCCGGCCACGCCCTTCAGCTTGAGCACCATCGGGTCGGACCCGAAGTAGGTGTTGACCTCGTCCAGCGACGTCAGCCCGGCCACCCGGCGCCGCACGCTCGACAGGATGCGCGTCGCCGAGTCGGCCAGCCGGTCGGCGCGGCGGGCCCGCTCGTCCAGCAGCGCCTGGCGGCGCGAGGAGAACGCCTCGTAGACGTCCTCCCGCTTGGAGGCGAGCTGCCCCAGGAAGTCGTCGAACTCGGTGAAGCGCGACTCCAGGTTCTCCAGCTGGAGCATCAGGCGGCCCAGCTGCTCGTCGCAGCGCTCGGGGGTGTCGGACATCGCGAGCGCCCCGGTGATCGCCTGCCCCAGCAGGGCGTACTCGGCCGCGAAGGCCGCCCGCCCCTCACCGGCGAGCAGTTCCGCGCGCCGGGCCTCCAGGGTGGCGCGGGCGCGGTTCACCCCGCCCAGCACCTCGCCGACCCGCTCCAGGATGGCGGTCCTCACCGTGGCGTCGGCGATGTCGAGCGTGCCGACCACCTCGACCACGATCTCCAGGCCGCGGGCCTGCCCCTCCAGCCGTTCGCCGACCGGCCCCGCCTCGGCCACGGTCGCGATGGCGCCCGCGTCGGCGACCAGCCGCTCGACCTCCGCGTGGTATCCGGCGAAGGCGTCGTCTCCCCGCAGGAACTCCGCCGCGCGCCGCGCGGTACCGCCCAGCTCGGTGGTGAGCTCCGCGTCGAGCGCGTCGATCCTCGCGGTGTCGACGTGGCGCAGCTCGCGCAGGGTCACCAGATGTCCCTGCGACCGCCGCAGCTCCGACAGCCGGTCGATCCAGCCTCGCGCGGACCTGGGCGCGTCGCCCCGCGCGAGCCGTACGAGCGCGGTGACCTCGGCCTCGGCGGTCTCCAGCGCCTCGGCGGCCTGCCGGGTGAGCGACTGGACCTTCTCGAACTCGTCCAGCACCTGCTCGGCGGTGGCCCGCAGGTCGGCGAGCGGGCCGCGCAGTCGGTGCTCGCCCAGCCAGTGGTAGTGGTCGAAGACCCGGGCGCAGGAGGCGATCAGCGCCTCGAAGACCGGGATCGACGGCGCCATCTCCTCGACCATCCGCGCCACCGAGAGGCAGTCGGAGATGCCGCGCACCAGCTCCGCGTTGCCGATCCGCTCCAGCGGCCCGGTGCCGACCGGGCGGCCGGCCGCGTAGACGTCCGACTGGTAGGCCGTCTGCCAGACCTGCATGGGGTGGACCCGGGTGGGCTCGTCGGAGGTGGCCCTGAAGACGACCAGCGTGCCGTCGTCGAACAGCGAGTACCCGTGGCAGGACAGCGGGGTCTCCACCCGCTTGCGGATCACGTTGTACGGCAGCAGCAGCGACCGGCCCTCGGCGCGGGCGTGGAAGACGTACAGCACGTCCTCGCCGTTGGGGGAGCGGATGACCCGCTCGAACTCCAGCTCGGACACGTCGGTGTCGAACGTCTTGTTCACCCCGGTGGACAGGTAGTAGCCGCCGGGGAAGATGATCCCCTGATCCTCGGGCAGGCGCTGGCAGGCCTGCCCGATGCCGTCGAGGCGGACCACCTCCTTGGTCCGGGTGTTGAACACCAGATGGCGCCACTCGGGTTCCTTGTACGGCCGCACGCGCAGCAGGATCAGCGGGCCGACCCTGGCGTGGTGGACCTCCGCGTCGGCGAGGCTCTGCAGTGGCTCCGCGACGGGCTCGCGGTAGATGCCCTCCCCGCTCTCGGTGTTGTTCTCGATCTTGATGGTGAGGTCGCCGCCGACGGTCTCGACGAACACCTCGCCCTCGATCGAGATGTGCGGGTGGCGGCCCAGCACGTGGTCGTCGCGGGTGGTGGGGATCCACTCGAAGTCGTGCGAGGGCGGGAAGGTGTGGTCGCGCTCGCCACGGTCGTCGATGTACGAGAGCGTGCCGTCGGCATCGACCTGCCAGCGCAGCACGCGCGTGTCCTGCGGGCCGGTCTGGAAGACGGCGAGCATCTTGCCATCGACCCGGCGGAGCTGGAGCAGCCGGGTCTCCCGGTAGTACCGGTAGAGGTCGGAGAAGTCCCGCTCGAAGCGCGGGTCGCGGAACATCGGCGCGGGGTCGAAGCGGAACGTGCTCCCGCCGTCCCCGCCGTTCTCCGTGCTTCCACCGCTCCCGCCGTTCCCGTCCTCCCGGACGAACGTGTGCGCGGAGAAGACGTCCTCGACGGCCGTCTCCGGCTTCATCCCGATGAACACGTTGTAGCCGAAGAGCATGAGCCCGCCGACCGAGACGATGTCGCGCGGCACGCAGTTGTTCTCGGTGCGTATCCGCTCGGTGCCGATGAGACGCAGTTCGGCCCCGCCGAACACCGCGAGGCGTTCGGCGTTGAGCGCGTCGGACTGCCGGGCCAGCTCGGCGGCCTGCTCGGCCAGCCGGGCGCGGAGCACCTCGTAGGTGCCCGCGTCCAGCCCCGCCCCCTCGCCGGGGGCGCCGGTGACGGCCTCCGCCGTGGAGGACGTCACCGCTTGACGGATCCGGTGGAGTTGCCGGTGGAGTTGCCGACGGTGTCGAGCGCGGCGACGGGGACCTCGGTCGTGGCCGCCGGGGTCTCACTCAGCAGGCCGCGCAGTTTGTCCGCGTCGGGACCGCCCTCATTGATCATTTTCATCAGCAGCGCGGACAGCGAGAGGTTGCGCACGTCGGCGGTGTCGATCGAGCCGATCACCTTGCCCAGGTCGGCGGGGAGGCTCGCCGAGCCGTCCAGGTAGGGTCCGGCCAGGGTGCGGGTGACGTCGGAGTTCTCCACGAAGCCGTCCACGGCCTTGCCCATGCCGATCGAGTTCATCAGCCGGTCGAAGAACACGGTGTCGCCGCCGACGATGTCGATGTTGGCCTTGGACAGTCCGGCCGACACCACGGAGGCCTGCGCCTCGGCGATCTTGAACTGGGCGTTCACCCCGGCGAGGCGGATCTCCTTCTCGGCCTCCAGTCGCAGGCGGTACTCCTCGTGGGAGCGGGTCGCGTCGGTGAGCGCGGCCATCGCCGCGGCCTTCTCGGTGAGACCCTCGGCCTCGGCCTTGAGCTTCTCGCCGACCGTCGCGGCCGCGGCGAGCGCCATGGCCTGCTCGCCCTCGGCCTCGGCCTTGAGCTTCTCGCGGACCGCGGTGGCCACGGCGTGGGCCCTGGCCTGCTCGCCCTCGGCGACCGCGAGCGCCTTCTCCCGCTCGACGGCGGCCTCGGCGCGGCCGACCTTCTCGATCGCCGCGGCGTCCCGCTCGCGTACCTGCACCTCGGCCAGGCCGACGGCGGCGGCCTCGGCCTGCACGCCCTCGGCGAGACGGATCTTGGCGCGGGCGTCGAGCTCGGCCGCCTGCTGCCGCGACTCGGCCAGCACCAGCGCCTCGCGCGCCCTGTGCTTGGACGAGGCCTCGGAGGCCTCGGCCGCCTTGATGTCCTTGACCAGGCTCTCCTGCGCCTCGGCCTCTGCCTGGATGATCACTGCCTGGCGGGTCCGCTCGGCCTCCTCGACCACGCGCAGGCGCTTGATGCTCTCCTCCTGCTCGGCGACCGTCTTCTCCACCACGATCCGCTCGCGGATCACCTCGGCGATGGAGCGCTTCTCGCCCTCCAGCTCCTTGTCCTTGGAGATGCGCGACAGCTCGGTCTCGCGCTCGCGGGCGATCACCTCGAGCAGGCGGTCCTTCTCGATGCGCTCGGTCTCGATGGCGATGACCCGCTCGCGGTTCTTCGCCGCCACCGCGATCTCACGGGCCTGGTTCTCGTGCTGGACGCCGAGCTGCTCGTCGGTACGCAGGTGCGCGGCCTGCGCCTTGAGCCGCTCCTCGGCCTGGACCTTGGCGGTCTCCGCCTCCTCGCGGGCGCGCATGGTCTCGACCTCGCGCTTCTGCTTGGTCTCCGCGTCGGCCTGGCGGCGCTCCAGCTCCAGGATCGCCTCCCGCGCGTCCACGTTCTGGCGGGTGATCTCCTTCTCCTCACGCCGCTGGAACTCGTTGGTCCGAACGTGCTCGATGGCGGTGAGCTCAGTGATCTTCCTGATGCCCTGCGCGTCGAGGATGTTGTTCCTGTCCAGGGAGGCCAGAGAGGTCTGCTCCAGGTAGTCGATGGCCGCGTCCTCAAGGCTGTAGCCGTTGAGGTCGGTGCCGATGATCTGGATGATCTGGTCGCGGAACTGGTCACGCTGGGTGTAGAGGTCCACGAAGTCGAGCTGCTTGCCGACCGTCTTGAGCGCCTCGGAGAACTTGGCGTTGAACAGTTCCTGCAGCGTTTCCTGGTCGCTCGCGCGTGCGGTGCCGATGGCCTGGGCGACCTTCACCACGTCCTCGACGGTCTTGTTGACGCGCACGAAGAAGGTGATGCGGATGTCGGCGCGGATGTTGTCGCGGCAGATCAGGCCCTCACGGCCGGTGCGCGCGATCTCGATGGTCTTCACCGAGATGTCCATCAGCTCGGACTTGTGGAAGACGGGCAGCACGACGGCGCCGGTGAAGGTGACGTCAACCTTGTTGATCTTCGAGATGATCAGGGCCTTGCCCTGTTCCACCTTGTAGAACAACCGGCTGATCATAAAGAGCATGCCGATGACGACGAGGAGGACGACGGCGAGAAGGATGCCGAGCCCGGTGGAGATGACGTCCAATGTGGCCCCTCGGTTAAATGGAACGATCAGGGTCGAGTTCCGCGTCGTACGGCATCACCCAGAAGAACTCGCCGGGGGAGTCATAGGCGAAGATCAGGGCGACGCTGCCGGCGGCGAAAACCTCGTCACCGGTCTGTCGTACTTGAACGAGAGCGGAAGAGCCGTCGGCGGAGGTGACCTCGGCCTGGCCGAAGTCACGGCCGACGCGGCGCGTGCGGATGACGCACACGCGGCCCACGAAGTCGGCGCGGGAGGGGACGCGCTCCTTCGGGACGAGCCGTCGCAGTGAAAGGACGACGAGGCGCGTGCACGCCCAGGCGCAGACCAGTGCCGCGACCAGTACGGCGACCAGGGCGGGGGTGCTCGTGAACAGCGTGCCGCCCACCAGGCTCGCGAACCACGCGACGACGACCAGCAGCGAGACGACCACCGCGGCCGGGACTCCGCCGAGTCCCAGGCCGCTGAGGAAACCGGTGGCTCCCGTCGCCTCGGCACCGTCACCGCCGTCGCCGCTGTCACCGTCGAACCCGAACACCCCGGCCACGATGAGCACCCAGTACCCGATGATCACCAGAAGCAGGAACGTGAACAGGACGGTCGGAAAAGACAGTGCGGCATCGACGAACTGGCCCATCGGCGTGCGAAATCCCCCCGCTGATCTATCGGAACGTGGTCCCCTGAACACGTGTAGGTGACTATATACAGATAAAGAACAGTTAAAGGAGATAGTTCCCGAAGCGGACAAAATCCGCATGATCTTTAGTCGCAGCGGCTGCCGGCGCGTACGAGGGCCTGTGGCAGGGGCGGGGCAGAGCGACGGGGGCATGCGGAAGCGGAGGAGCGGGAGCGGGCTCCGCGTCCTCGGCTCTGTCGCGAGAAGATGCTCCGGGGAGCCGTCGCGGAGGTCAGGCGGGGCGAGTGATCATGTAGGCGAGACCGACGAGGATCACGATCGGAATGAGCCACACGACGGCCTCGATGGCGAACTCCTTGTACATGAGGACATCCCTCCGGGGCGGTGATCGGCGAGGATCTCCGACGATAGCCGTTGTCTCCGGCGGCGACCAGGACCCATCACGTACCGGAACGGCTCTTCCTACGCGAGAGGGCGCCCATGAGCCGGTTCCCCCGTGAGAGTCAGGTCTCTTCGAGGGGTTGATTCCCGCGATGGTCCGGTCTTCGCGGGAGGCAGGCTCTCGCCGAGTCCGGTCCCTACGGGGGATTGGCCGAGCCGACCACCACCGAGGTGTCCGACATCTCCCCCTCGACCACGTCGGCGACCACGCAGGTGATGTTGTCGGGCCCGCCCGCCTCGCAGGCGAGCGCGATCAGCTGCCGCGTCACCTCGTCGAGATCGTCGACCTCGGCCAGCACCTGACGGAGCCGCTCGGCGTCGACCACCCCCGACAGCCCGTCGGAACAGAGCAGATAGCGGTCACCGAGCTCGGCGTCCCGCAGGGAGAGGTCGAGCTCAAGGTTGTCGCCGCCGTCGAGGACCTGCAGCAGGATCGACCGGTGCGGGTGGCGGGCGGCCTCCTCGGCGGTGATCCGGCCGTCGTCCATCAGCGTCTGGACCAGGGTGTGGTCGTAGGTGATCTGGTACAGGTCACCGTTGCGCAGAAGGTAGGCGCGGGAGTCGCCGATGTGGGCGAGGGCGACGCGCGAGCCGTTCCAGAGCATCAGGGTCAGGGTGGTGCCCATGCCGGTGAGCGAGGGATCCTCCTCGACCAGCTCGCGCAGGCGCTGGTTGGCCTTGCGGACCCCCGCCTCTGCTGCGGCGGCGAGGTCGCCGGGGCACTCATGGTCCAGGGAGGCGACGCTGGCGATCGCCGCCGAGCTGGCGACCTCCCCGCCCACGTGGCCGCCCATCCCGTCGGCGACGGCGAGAAGCCGGGCGCCCGCGTAGGCGGCGTCCTCGTTGCCTTGCCGGATCCGGCCGACGTCGGAACCTGCCGTATAGCGCAGCGTGATCATCTGCACATCACTAGATCGTCGAGTTGCACGAGCTGAGCCGCTTTCGGACAGTTGGGATGGGCATAGGGCGAACCGAGATGTTCCACAATCCACTTAACACCATGGTGACGCAAGCGGCCTGGGGAAGTGTTGCCACATCTGTTGACACCCACGGTGGCGCGTAAGCTGTTTTCAGCGCCACGCGGGGTCCCTTCGATACCCCCGCACTGTGCCCGGATTGCCCCACCTCACGCATCGCTAGGAGATCAGTAATGGCCGCGATCATTCAGGAGGCGGCTCGTCGTCGCACGTTCGCGGTGATCAGCCACCCCGACGCGGGTAAGTCGACCATGACCGAGGCACTGGCGCTGCACGCCTCCGCGATCAGCCAGGCGGGTGCGGTGCACGGCAAGTCCGGGCGGCGCGGGGTCACCTCCGACTGGATGGAGATGGAGAAGGCCAGGGGCATCTCGATCACCTCCGCCGCGCTCCGGTTCGAGTATCGCGGGCACATGTTCAACCTGGTCGACACCCCCGGCCACGCCGACTTCTCCGAGGACACCTACCGGGTGCTGGCCGCCGTCGACTGCGCGGTCATGCTGCTGGACGCGGCCAAGGGCATGGAGCCGCAGACCCTGAAGCTGTTCGAGGTCTGCCGGCACCGCCGCATCCCCGTGATCACGTTCGTCAACAAGTGGGACCGGCCGGGGCGCGAGGCCCTGGAGCTGCTGGACGAGATCGAGGAGCGCACCGGCCTGAAGCCGACACCGATCACCTGGCCGATCGGCACCGGCGGCTTCTTCCACGGTGTGGCCGACCGCACCGACGACCGGATCGTCCGCTACACCCGCACCCCCGGCGGCGCCACCAAGGCGATCGAGACCGACCTGAGCGCCGAGCAGGCCCTCGCGGAGCTGGGCGACGACTGGGAGCGGGCCAAGGACGAGATCGACCTGCTCTCGGCGATCGGCGCCGACCACGACCAGAAGACCTTCGAGGCGCACGAGTCGACCCCGGTGCTGTTCGGGGCCGCGCTGTCCAACTTCGGCGTCGGCCGCCTGCTGGACGCCATGGTCGACATCGCCCCCGCGCCCACACCCCGCCCGGACGTCGCCGAGGACCCGCGTCCGCTGGAGGAGCCGTTCTCCGGCCTGGTCTTCAAGGTGCAGGCCAACATGGACCCCTCGCACCGCGACCGCATCGCCTTCGTACGGGTCTGCTCGGGCAGGTTCGAGCGCGGCATGGTGCTCGTCCACGCGGCCACCGCCCGCCCGTTCGCCACCAAGTACGCCCAGTCGGTCTTCGGCCAGGAGCGCGCCACGATCGACGAGGCCTATCCCGGCGACGTGGTCGGACTGGTGAACGCCAGCGCGCTGCGGCCCGGTGACACGCTGTATGACGGCCCGCCCGTCGAGTTCCCGAGGATCCCGAGCTTCGCCCCCGAGCACTTCTCCACCGCCAGGGTCCGCGACTCCAGCCGCTCCAAGCAGTTCCGCAAGGGCATCGAGCAGCTCGACGCCGAGGGCGTGGTCCAGGTGCTGCGCTCCGACGTCCGCGGCGACCAGTCGCCGGTGCTCGCGGCGGTGGGTCCGATGCAGTTCGACGTGGTCAAGCACCGGATGGCCGCCGAGTTCAACACCGAGATCCTGATGGACCGGCTCGACTTCAGCATCGCCAGGCTCACCGATGCCGAGTCGGCGCTGATCCTGGCCCGCCAGCGCGGGGTGGAGGTCTTCACCCGCTCGCTCGACGGGGTGCTGCTCGCGCTGTTCACCGACGAGTGGCGCATGCGCGGCGTGCTGCGCGACCACCCCGACCTGGTGCTGAACGCGCTGCTCGCGGACACACGCGGGTGAGCGGGGGTACGGGCCGGGTGGGGCCCGGGTGAGGCTCGCGTGAAGTGAGACGGGGAGGTCAGGAGACCTTCTCGTTGCACATTCATGGTGAGATATGTCGTTATGAGCGTGATTAAGTGGGGAATTCTGGCGACCGGCGGTATCGCCACGACCTTCACCGAGGACCTGAAGCTCCTGCCGGACGCCGAGGTGGTCGCGGTCGGATCGCGGTCGGAGGAGTCCGCACGGGCCTTCGCCGACCGGCACGGCATCCCGCGGGCCCACGGAAGCTGGGCTGAGCTGGCCGCCGACCCCGACGTGGACATCGTCTACGTGGCCAACACCCAGAACGCCCACCACGACGCCGTACGGACCTGCCTCGAAGGAGGCAAGGCCGTCCTGTGCGAGAAGGCGTTCACCCTCAACCGAGGCGAGGCCGCCGCGCTGGTCGACCTCGCGCGGGAGCGGGGCCTGTTCCTGATGGAGGCGATGTGGACGCGCTGCCTCCCGGCCGTCCGCAAGGTCATGGAACTGGTCGAGGGAGGCGCCATCGGCCCGGTCAACACCGTCCACGCCGACTTCGGCTTCTCCGTCTCCGTCCCGCCCGAGCACCGGCTCCGCAACCCGAAACTCGGCGGCGGCGCCCTGCTCGACGTGGGCGTCTACCCGGTCTCCTTCGCTCACATGGTGCTCGGTGTCCCGGCCGGTGTGCGCTCCTGGGCCCGGCTCACCCCCGAGGGGGTGGACGAGAACACCGGCGTACTGCTCGGCTACGACAACGGAGCGGTCGCTCTGCTGTCCTGCGGCCTCACCACGCACAGCCCGGTCGCCGCATCCATCTCCGGCCCGCTCGGCCGGATCGAGGTGCCTGGCCCGTTCTTCCGCCCCGACACCTTCGTCCTGCACCCCACCGAGGGCGAGTCGGAGACCTTCCACGTCCCCTTCGAGGGCAAGGGCATGCTGCACGAGGCGGTCGAGGCGATGCGCTGCCTGCGGGAGGGGCTGCTGGAGAGCCCGCTGATGCCCTGGCAGGCGACTTTGGACGTGATGGGCATCCTGGACGAGGTCCGCTCGCAGGTGGGTGTCCGTTTTCCTGGTGAGTAGTTGAGCGGGCGTTTTTTCTTATAGCTGGGGCTGTTCCCTTTCGGCGCACCCGGAGTTTTCCGGGTGCGCTGTGCGGGTGCTCATTGCGCCGGTGTGGTTGGTGTTCGTGCCCGCGTATGGCGAGCGGGTGCTCTTTGTGCCCGCTGCGGTGGGCGGGTGCTCCGGCCGGCCGTCTCAGTTGCGCTCTGGTGTTTCAGGCCTCCGGCCTGCTCGGGCGTGGTGGTTGCGGGCTCTTTTTAAGCCGGCCGGAGCACCCGCCCACCTCCGCTGCACGTGTTCCGGCCGTGCGGGGTGCGGGCCGTAGTTGCTTTCTTTCCGGCCGCCCTGGCGACCCGCTGTCGCTGAAGCGTCTTTGAAGGCGCGTTCAGGGTGGGTCGCCGTAGCTGAAGCGTTCCGTGCACGACCCAGTCCAGGGCTGAGGCGCCACAGGCCGCACTACCGGCGCGCGCTGCAAGACCCTCGTCGTGGACACCGGTCTCATAGCGATCGCCCTTGGCTGTCCGACGCGGCAGTTCTCCCACGATGTCACGGGTTTCACCACTCATGTCGCAAGCATTCCGGCCTCGGATGTCACCCGTCGATCACCGCCGAGGTAGGGCGATACCTGCAGAGGTCAGGACAAGGTGGACCGTCTCCTTGTCTAGTCGCGCCATCCGGTCGAGGGGCTATTCCAGGGCGTAGTCGGCTGAGAGTTCGCGGCCGGGGCCGAGAAAGTCCACGGCGTACTCGGTCACCTCGTCGTGCTGGTCCCAGTAGAGGTTGGTCATGGTGAGTGCCGGTTGACCGTTTTCCATGCCGAGCGCCGGGGCGATGTCCTCAGGGACCGGCCTGATGGCGACGATGTCGCGCCGCCTGACGGCCCGTCGGCCCGCCCTGTCCTCGACCAGCCCGAAGGTCATTCTCGGGAGTGGTTCCGCGACCAGTAGCTCGGGCACCGCTTGGCCCAGCTCGCCCGGAAGCCATGAGGTGGACAGCGCCACGAGCCCTCTGTCGTCGTAGTAGGCGCGACGCCGTTGGACGACGGCAACTCCCTCTTCGATCTCCAGCGCGTCCGCGACCGCCTCGGGTGCCGGAACGAGACCGGCGCTCAAGATCTCAACTCGCTCGCCCTCGCGGTAGCCGCTCCCGTTCGCCCGCAGCATCTGGAGGCGATCGGAGCCCGACGTGATCTTCTTCGGCAGGTTGGCCAGGGTGCCGATCCCCGGAACCGACTCCGCGTAGCCTTCCGCCCTCAGCACGGCCGCGACCCTGGTGGCTGTCGCGGTGGAGACCCCCTCGTCACGCATGATCTCCCGCACCGAAGGAATCCGGTCGCCGGGCCGGATCTCCCCGCTCTTGATCCTGGCCTTGATCTGGGCGGCGATCCGCCTGTACGGAGCCATCGCCTGTGGACTGTCAGCCATCATGAGACCCCTGTTCTAGTGCACTCTGAATCAGCGATTGACTTTGCCGGTGCTCTAGAACACTATAGAGCTGCCACTGACCGACCGACCTCCTCTGGCTCGGGGAGGGCGACACACGGAATCCCACGCCATAGTGCCCATGTGGCCGTGATCCCCCTCTCCTCGCGCCCGGAGAGGCCCGAGACACCCTGGAAACACCGGAAGATCCCGAAAATACGTAAAGCGTCCCGGCCGTCATGGGCCGGGGCGCCTCGAAAGACGATGGAGCCGCTCAGAGGCGCAGAGTGGTCAACGCGGTGCCGATTCGCTGGCCTTCCGAGAACAGGTGGGTCTTCAGAGTCTTGTTCAGCGGGCTCATCGCGACGGCGGTCAGCTTGACCCGGATGTTGTGGGCGTGCACGACCGAGCTTCACCTCAGAAGCATGAGGCGGAACCACTGTGACTGGCGGCCGCGCCTATCAAGTACCTACCGTTCTGGTCTTTATCTTTGTCCTGGAGAATATTCAGGAAAAGAAGTGCGGTGGTATCTCCAACTGGTTTGCTGAAGCACAATTTGCTGTCCTGGCTCTCAGGGCCCAATAGAGGGGCTTCGAAAGTCCAGCCATCGACGATAGCTGCATTTCTGTAGAAAGATAATAGACTGTCCTTGGAGCTCGAAAATCGATACGTTATCTCGGCGTATGCGTATCGATCGTCAGGCTCACATCCAGTTTGGATATCTTTTTCTGGAATTGCACCCAGAGGGCGATAATCAAAGATGTCCAACGACTTTAAAGCGGGAGCGAGGCGCTTGTCGGAGTTGGTGCATCCATATCCGAGTGGTCCCCAGAACATTAACCAAAAAATGCCCCCTCCCAACACGAGTAAAGTCGTCACAGCGGCAATGATGTAGTGGCGAAGTTTAGAGTACATATCTCTCGGAATGATTATTGTCGGGATTCCATATTGACGAATAAAGGACTATTTGCGTTTTTTCAATGTGGATTTGGCCGCTTCGGAAACCTCGTCGTTGGGATCTTGTTCAAGGGTCTCAAGTATGGAATTCGGCGTATCAGGCCAAACGGCAAGCCACCATCTGACATTGATGGATCGGTCGTGAGCCAGCAGGCGAAGGTCTTCTTCGGGAAGCTCTACGAACTTCAAGAGATTCGCGCGGACCAGTGCAGAAGGGTCGCGTGCCAGAGTGTGACGTTGTTCAGGTGTCGTCCTGGGGTTCTGTGCTGCTCCGGCACGGATTTTAGGGTCGACCAGTGCGGCAAGCACGTCAGGAAGAGCGGTGTGTGCCGCCAGCCCCTCCTTGACCTCACTTGACTGATCCTCCATGAGGAGATGGACGATTTCAGGCTCAAGGGTGTCGTACTCGGCCATGATCCGGCGGAGTACGCCGTCCGGAGGCGCGGTGATTTCCCGTTTCACATTGATGTCGGAGTTGGGATGGTCGGGAACCGACCAGCGAACAGATTTATGGGAGTCGTTTACGAGCTCGCGAAGGACGTCTGCCGGGCAGTTGCTGTTCTCAACGACAGATTGTCGCACCTTCAAGTCGGGATCACGGCAGAGGGTCCGGAGTAGGTCGGCAGAGTCTGGGCCCTCCCGCTTCGCGATGACCCGCCTCACGGCCGGGGACTCGTCTGCCACTAGAAATTCCATTATCTCGCGTGTGGCTTCGGGTGACCGCACTGCGGCAACGCGACTCTTTATTCGCTTATCTCTCGCAAGCTTCCATAAAATTTCTATGTCGTCGTGATCCCTGTAATTCGGATACATTTTTACTTCCAAGATCCGATGTGTCGTAGCAAGGAGTGGCCACCTGCGCGCAAACTCCGGCCAGCCGATCGTCGTCGTAGTGGTAGGCCCCCGTCAACGGCCCAGCACTTATCGGGTCACTGGAGACCGAGGTGACGTAAGCACCCGTCCAGGTGAACGACGGCGACCACCTGTGGCCGCCCGGCCCTTCCAAGATGCCGGGGCCGTGATACGTGGTAGGGAGCATGAACGACCAAAGTCAGTAATCCTCCGCTCCTTCGAGTGTGGACAATCCTAATGCTCTGCCGACTTCGCTACTGATGGCGGAATAGCTAGCGACACCGAACGTGCCACACGGAATCACCTTACCTTCTATTGGGCGTCGCATCTCATCTATGTACTTACCGAAAGGGAGATCCCAAAAGCAATGCTGTTTGAGGATGTCGCGCTCTCCGAGGGGGATGTTGGTAAGGGTTTGAAAGTATCCCATTGTCCACGGCCTACGGTTCGTGAAGAGTGGTGGCATTAGGAGTGGCCGTGTATCTATAGTTAGATGATCAATGGTGGCACTAGGGCTTTCGAATGCGTAGATATAAATCAAGCAAGCCGCGTCGGTCAGTGGATGATCTCGTGGCATGGATGGAATGATGACGCGTCCAAAAAAATTCCCACGACTTTTTATGGAAAGCGTGAACAGGTCGCCGGTGGCTAGGTGCTTGCGTGAGCTCTTCAGTGTCTCAAAATGAAGCTTCCCGTCGTTCATCCTTGAATCTTATTGCTCACAGGAGGTGTGGTGCCTTCCTGACCATTGACACGGGGGCGGACTGTGGCGCCTCAGCCCTGGACTGGGTCGTGCACGGAACGCTTCAGCTACGGCGACCCACCCTGAACGCGCCTTCAAAGACGCTTCAGCGACGGCGGGTCGCCAGGGCGGCCGGAAAGAAAGCAACTACGGCCCGCACCCCGCACGGCCGGAACACGTGCAGCGGAGGTGGGCGGGTGCTCCGGCCGGCTTAAAAAGAGCCCGCAACCACCACGCCCGAGCAGGCCGGAGGCCTGAACCACCAGACAGCAACTGAGACGGCCGGCCGGAGCACCCGCCCACCGCAGCGGGCACAAAGAGCCACCCACCCGCTCGTATGCGAACACGAACAACCACAACGAGGTGATCTCAGCGACTTTTAGTGGCCCGTCTCCGAACGTTGACCGGGTATCACGACCGGGTGACCAGCTCTCTTCAGGTCTGGTTTTCCCAGCAAGGTTGTGTGACGGCCCATTAGATGAGTCTGCCGTGCTCGAACTGGGTGAGGACGAGGGCGGTGCGGGTGATGTCGCCGATTTTGCCGGGGCCGGCGGTGATGCGCTGGAGTGTGCGCCGGCGGTCTTTGAGCGAGGATCTCGATTTCTTCGTCGATGGAGCGCTAGGCGGTGGCACGGAAGATCTTGTGGTCGCGGCCGAGTTTGGGGATGTCGGTCTCGCCTCGAAACCCATTTTCGGCCGTCGACGACCTCTCCCGATAAGCCCGTAATTTCATCATTCACGCCTCGGAAATCCCAGCTGTCGGAACTATTCCACTGAGATCATTTCATTGAATAGCTGAAACTTTCAGTGCCGTTGACGGTATTCGACGCCGACCGTATCGTTCGATCATCGCCTATGCGTGTCTTTCATCGCGCACTTCCTGACAGGAGAGGCCCATGACAGAACGGCGCGTCCGTCGGCGACGGCGCCTGATCATGTGGCTGGTGGCCGCCTTATTCGGCGCGTTCACCGTCGTCACACCGGCCAACGCCGCCACCACCTGCACGTTGACGTTCCAAGCCAATTACCGGGGGACCGTCGGCGGGCAGTACAGGTGGCAGGTCGATGCGCGGCTGACCAACACCGGCACGACACCGTCGACCGCCTGGGAGGCGGTCATCGACTTTCCCTTCTCGGCAGGCGCGGTCGTTCACCTGTTCTGGAACGTGAATAGGTTCTCGACGACCGTGTGGAGACCGGCGTCGTGGAACGGCGCCATCCTGCCGAACCAGTACGCGAACTTCGGGTTCGAGATCGACATGCCTATGACGACCACCTCGCCGCCTCTTCCCACTTCCAGTCAGTGCACCATCACCTATTGATGAAACGGGCGAGTCCATGGGGCTCGTCCGTTCGTCAGCTTTCAATTTGTCACGAGATCAGGAACTTCTCGTATTCTGCGACGACGTCCGCCCGGGCCATGAGGCTCGAAGGCCGCCGGCGCACACTCCAGCGCATCACCGCCGGCCCGGGCAAAATCGGCGACATCACCCGCACCGCCCTCGTCCTCACCCAATTCGAGCACGATCATCCAGCCGAAATTCGCTGAGATCAGCTCAATGAGCACCGAGAACAACCACACGGCACACCCGGAAGGCGCCTCAGGCCCCGGAAAATGGAACCACCCCACCAAAACGAAGTCAGACAAGCTTCCAGTCGTGGCGTTCCAGGAAGGCGCGCTCGCCGGTGGCGTACTCGGTGAAGGCCTCCTGGACCGCCTTCAGGTCCGGGACGTGCGTGCGGAACATCCGGTTCCTGACGCTGTCCTTGTACTCAAGCTCGTAGCCCGAGATCTCCGGCGAGCTCTGGACGAAGTGCTCGCCGAAGACGACGAGGGCAGTGAAAGGGTTCTGCGGGGACATGGTCGCGAGCGCGTCGGAGATGAGCTGGAGGTCCGGGGAGACCACGATCATCCCGTCGCCGGTGCGCATCTCCATGGTCGGGTAGACGCCTCGCGGAGACAGGTTGTGCACCAGGCCGCGCTGCGGGTCGTAGCAGACCAGCCCGCACTCGGTGGCCAGGGCGAAGACCTCGGAGGACACATCGTCGGCACGCTCCGGGTCCATGCTGACCAGGATGTGGTCGGGGGAGAGCCACTCGGCCCCGGGCAGCCGGTCGGCGAAGGCCGCCAGTCCCGGGTACGGCTCGGTGTCGTCGTCCCGCGCTCCGGGCCGGGGACCCGCGTCATGAAGCCCTCCGACGGGAGTCGTTTCGGCGCCATGGGGCTCCCCGGTGGGAGTCGCCCAGGCGTCATGAAGCTCCCCAGCGGAAGCAGCCCAGGCGGAATAAGGCTCCCCGGCGGGAGTCGTCCCGGCGTTGTCCTGCTCCCCGTGCTGATCTGGGTCCCAGTGGCGGAGGGCCAGGAAGATGTTTTCCGCGTGCTCCCTGGTGATCGGTTTGGGCTCGTACCAGACGGCCAGCTCGAAACTCACGGTTCCATCAGATCCTTCCGAGGGGGCCGTCGCCTTCAGGCGTCGGGGGAATCGGGAGGGGGAGGGTTGTCAAGGCCAGAGCGTGCCCTGGCCGGTCAGGTCTGCGCATGAGAGTTCTCCGATCGTCGCACGCTGGATGGGTGGCGTCGTGATAATCATTGTGTGACTCCTCAGGTGCGGACCTCTCCCGGTGCGGCGTATGACCTTGGGTACCACGTGGTGTGGTACCCGAAGGACCGCCGCCCCGTTCTGGGTGGCCGCATCAAAGACCGCCTTGAGGAGTTGATCCGCGCCAAGGCCGACGAGTACGGCGGGGAGGTCGTGGCGCGTGGGGTGACGGCCGACCACGTGCACGTGGTCGGCAAGCCGTCCCCGAAGAGTTCTCCGTCGTGTGTGGTCGGCCGGTTCGAGGGCTTCACCTCCCGTCACCTGCGCGCCGGGGGTGCGTGCCCGCGCTCGTGGTTGCCCATGCTGTGGTCGCGGTCGTGCTTTGTGGCCATGGTCGGCGCGGTGTCCGCCCAGACGGTGCGGCGCTGCATCGCGACGCGGCACGAGCGTGTCCCCCAGAGCTGGAGGGCTCGTGCGTAGGTCGTTCACGTTCCTGCTGCGCCCCACGAGTAAACAGGCCGCCGCGCTGACGGCATGCCTGGACGATCATCGCGCCCTGTACAACGCCGCGCTGGAGCACCGCCGCACCGCCTACGCCAAGGCGGGCGTGAGCATCCGCTACGGCGACCAGTCCGCCGACCTGAAACACATCCGCGCCGACGACGTAGACGGTCAGGGCCGGTGGTCGTTCTCCTCCCAGCAGGCCACCCTGCGCCGCCTGGACAAGGCGTTCGCGGCGTTCTTCACCCGCGTCAAGACCGGGCGCACCCCGGGTTTCCCTCGCTTCAAGGGCAACGGCCGGTTCGACACCGTCGAATGGCCCAAAGACGGCGACGGCTGCCGGTGGGACTCCCAGCCCGAACACCCCACCGCGATCTACGTCCGTCTCCAGGGCGTCGGCCACGTCCGCGTTCACCGGCACCGGCCGGTGCGCGGCACCGTCAAGACGATCGGCGTGAAACGGGAAGGCTTGCGCTGGTATGTGATCTTGTCGTGTGACGACGTGCCCGCCGAGGCGCTGCCCGCCACTGGTGCCTCCGTCGGGATCGACCTGGGGGTGGCCTCGCTGGTCACCACCAGCGGCGGCGAGCACCTGGCGAACCCGCGCCACCTCGCCGCGTCCGCCGACTGCCTCGCCACCGCTCAGCGGGACCTCGCCCGTAAGAAACGCGGCTCTGCGCGGCGGCGCAAGGCGGTGGCCCGCGTCGCCGCCCTGCATGCCAAGGTCCGGCGTCAACGCCTGGACGGTGCGCACAAGGCCGCCCTCGCGCTGGTCCGCGGCTACGACGTCATCGTCTGTGAGGACCTGCGGATCGCGAACATGACCCGCTCGGCGTCGGGCACGCTCCAGGCGCCCGGCACCAACGTCGCGCAGAAAGCCGGACTGAACCGCAGCATCCTGGACGCGGGTTGGGGGGTGTTCCTGACGATCCTGTCGCACAAGGCTGAAAGCGCCGGTCGAGAGCTGATCGCGGTGAACCCCGCCAACACCTCCCGCACCTGTGCCCGATGCGGGCACTGCGCGAAGGAGAACCGCGTCACCCAAGCCGAGTTCGCCTGTACGGCGTGCGGGCACACCGCGCACGCCGACGTGAACGCGGCGACCAACATCCTCAGGGCAGGGCTTGCCCTTCGCGACGTCGCGCAAGCGGCTTAACGAGAAGCCGCTCCCTTCAGGGAGCGGAGGAGTCACTGTCCTCCGGGTGCCTCTCCGGAAGGGAAAGGGCCGGACCGATCGGGTGATCGGCCCGGAGGACGCGCTGATGGCCGGGTGCTCACGACACGAGGGAAGGGTCAGCCCCTGTGTGACCCCGACGAGAATGATCCCGCTCATTCTCGTACGGATCGTGAAGTTTCAGATGGCCACGAAATCTCCTGCCACCAGGACCCTACGGAGCCACTGCATATTTCCCGCATATGCCAAAAGGCTGATCAGGGACAGCCGGTGATCCAGGAATGGCGCCCGAGGAGTTCGGCCAGATCGTCCGCCTTCGCCCTGTCCCCGATGAGGGTGAAGAGCTCGTGGGACTCGCGCCAACATCGCAGGGCCTTCTCACCGTCGAGAGCCGCCAGGTGGGCGAGGCCGAGGCTGCGGAGCGCGCCCGCCAGGTATGTCGTCCAGCTGCGGGTGCGCCACAGCGCCACGGACTCGGTGAGGCGTTCGACCGCTCGCGCGTGGTCGCCGTCGGCGCGGTCGAGGTCGCCCAGGATCCAGAGGGCGTCGGCGAGGTGGTGGGTGAGGTTGTAGCGGCGGCTGAGCTCCTCCACGGTCTCGGCCGTGGGCCGCGCCCGCTCGTCGCCGTCGCCGTTGTAGAGCTTCGCCAGCGTGACCAGGGTCATCGTCTCGGAGGCCGGGTCCCTCGCCATCCGGGACATGGCGAGCGAGCGGTTGAGACACCGTTCCGCGGGTTCGAACTGGCCGGTCTCGACGTACGCGAGGCCGAGGAACTGCAGGCATGTCGCCTCGAAGCGGGGGTTTCCCAGCGTTTCCGCCACCTGCAACGCGCTCACCAGGTGCGGGATCGCCGAGAGGACGTCCCGCTGGCCGTGCGTGATGCCGAGGGCAAGGTGGGCGCGCGCCCGGCCGCCGAGGTGGTCGGTCTCCTCCGCGAGGCGCAGCGCCGTCTCCGCAGCCTCCACGGCGGGTTCGACGAATCCCTGCGCGGCCAGGCCCCAGGCGCACATCACGTGGGCGTCCGACAGCCCGCGCAGCTCGCCGGCCTCGGCGAACATCTCGGCGAGCCGGACGGCGTTGGTGTGCAGCGCGACCATCGCGCCGCCCTCGTGCTCGACGCCGGTCCAGGTGGTCACGTCGAGCAGTCCGCGCAGCATGACGGCCTCGCCGAGCAGGTTTCCCGCCGTACGGCAGGCGAGCATGGCCCGTTCGTTGAGGCGCCGGCACTCGGAGAAGAAGCCGTGGGAGTCGAAGTAGCGTTCGAGGCATCCCGCGAGGTCCCAGGCGAAGTCGTCGAGTGCCAAAGCGCAGGCCTGCTCGACGAGACCGGCGAGTGCGGTCCGTTCGGCGTTGAACCAGGCGAGGGGGTCGCGCAGGAGGGACGCGGCGATCTCCCCGGGCAGTGCCCGGCGCGGTGCGGGGCCGTGGAGTACGGCGTAGCAGGCGCCGTGGACGTGCTCCATGGCCTGTTCGGCCAGCCAGAGCCACGCGCCGAACGCCCGGGTCGTCGCGCGCAGCAGCTCGGCGGGCTCCTCCTCGGCCTCCGCGCGCTCGCGGGCGTACAGCCGGACGAGGTCGTGGAAGCGGTAGCGGGCCTGTCCGGTGGCGTCGATCCCGGAGATGGTGGCGAGCTGCGCGTCCACCAGGAACTCCAGGTATGTCTGCCCCTCCTCGTCAGGGCAGTCGAGCAGGGTGGCAGGGACCCAGCTCGCGAAGCCGGGCACGTCGAGCAGGCCGAGCAGCCGGAAGGCGCGCCGCGCGTTCTCCGGGAGACCGACGTAGCTTTGGGCGAGGCTCGCCCTGACCGCGCGGTCGCCGACGGTCAGCTGGTCGAGGCGCCCGCGCTCGTCGCCGAGCCGCCCCACGAGCCAGGCGATGCTCTGCCGGGGGCGGGCGGCGAGCCGCGCGCCCGCGACGCGTACGGCGAGCGGGATGCGGTCACACAGCCAGACGAGCTCGGTGGCGGCGGGGAGCTGTGCGGCGACGCGGTCGTGCCCGATCATCCGCGAGAGCAGGTCCACGGCCTCCTGGGTGCTCAGGACATCCAGCTCGACCGGTCGTACGCCTTCCAGGCCGGAGAGTCTCGCGCGGCTCGTGACGATCACGGCACAGCCGGACGCGCCGGGGAGCAGGGGTCTGACCTGCTGCTCGGAGGCCGCGTTGTCGAGGACGATGAGGACCTTCTCGCGGGCGAGGCGGCTGCGGTACAGCGCGGCGCGTGCCTCGACGGACTCGGGGATGCTCGACCCGGGCACCCCCAGTGCGACGAGGAACCGTCCGAGCACGTGGCCGGGGTGCGCCTGCTCCTCCTCGTGCGCGCCCTGCAGGTCGACGTAGAGCTGCCCTCCGGGAAACCTGTCCGCGATCCGGTGCGCCACGTGCAGCGCCAGCGTCGTCTTGCCGATGCCGCCCATTCCGGTGATGACCGAGACGGTCGTCGTGGAGCACTCCTCCAGCCGGGCGACGAGCTCGCTGACCTGCTCGTCACGCCCCGCGAAGTCGGCGATGTTCATCGGCAGCTCCGCGGGAGGATCGCGCGACTCGGGCAGGCCCTGTCCGGTTTCCGACCGGTCGTCCTGCGTGTGCTCGGGGGTCGCCCACTCCCCGGCCAGGATCAGCCGGTGGAGGTCGCGGAGCCGTTCCCCGGGCTCGACGCCGAGCTCCTCGTTCAGCAGGCGCCGGGTGTCGGCGTACACCGTGAGCGCCTCGGCGCTCCGGCCGGCGCGGGCGAGTGCCAGGATGAGGTGCGCCCGCAGGCGCTCACGGAGCGGGTGCGTGTTCACGTGGCCGGTGAGTTCGGCGACGAGCTCCGGCTGGAACCTCACCGTGAGGTCGGCCTCGACGCGGTTCTCCAGGGTGGTGAGCCGCAGCTCCTCCAGGCGCGCCGCCTCGCCCGACAGGTCCTCGACGAACCGCAGGTCGGCGTACGCGGGACCGCGCCACAGCCGCAGGGCCCGGTGGAGGATGTCGGCGGCCTCGTGGTGGTCGCCGTGCAGGAACGCGTTGCGGCCCTCCGCCGCCAGCGACTGGAATCGATGGACGTCCAGCTCGCCGGGGTGCACGACCAGCAGGTAGCCGCCGTGCCGGCGCAGGATCCGGTCGCCGCCCAGGGACTGGCGAATGCGGGAGGCGTACAGGCGCAGGTTGCTGGAGGCGGTCTTCGGCGGCTGCTCGCTCCAGAGCGCGTCCACGAGCAGGTCGTCGGGCACGGACCTGTTGGCGTGGTGAAGCAGCACCGCGAGCAGGGCCCTCTGTTTGCGTCCGCCCAGGGGAAGCGCCTGGTGGTCGGCGCGCACTTCGACCGGCCCCAGGACGGAGAAGTCCATACCACTCCCCTGGAAGACTTCGCAGTGGCCAAGTTTGCCCGACCTTCCACTGCCCGTCAATGATCATTGAGGACCCCGGGCCCCGAGGGCGCCCGGGTGCCGGGGCGGGATGCGGGCGTCGCGGCCGGGTTACGCCGGCGGCTTGTCGGCGGCGGCGACCCGCGACAGTTCCACGGTGCAGAACGCGCAGCGCTTGGCCTCGATCGGAATGTCGCTCAGGCACTCCGGACATTCCTTCTCGGTGGCCTTCTTGTTCCTGTCGAAGAAGGCGACCAGCCGGGTCATGGGCATCACGACGAACCAGTAGATGACCGCGGCGATGATCATGAAGCTCAGCAGGTGGTTGATGAAGTCGCCGTACATGAACTTCGAGCCGTTGATCGTGAACACGTACTGCGAGAAGTCCGGCTCCCTGCCACCCGTGATCGCCCCGATCAGCGGCGTGATGAGGTCCTTGACCAGGGCCTGCACCAGCCCGCTGAAGGTCGCCCCGATCACGACCGCCACGGCGAGCTCGACGAGGTTTCCCCTCATCAGGAACTTCTTGAATCCGCCCATCACATGTCCTTCAGTCGTGAGGACGGTCGCTTTGCCCCCTGCCGGCGGCCAAACTTCCGTCTTTTCCAGGGTTTTCTCCGGAGAGGAGAATACCTGGAAGCCCGCGCGCAGCCGTACCGGCCGAATAGGGCAGTGAGGGTGAAAGGTTACTATCAGCGCATTCGCGAGCGAGGTGGCCGGATGGACTTTCGTGTGCTGGGCCCCGTCGGGGCGTTCACCGACGAAGGGGTGGCGCTGGACATCGGCCCCTACCAGCAGCGTCTGGTGCTGGCCATGTGCGTCCTCGCCGTCCCGCGGCCGGTCGGTCCGCAGCGGATGATCGACGCGCTCTGGGAGGGCGATCCCCCTCCCGGGGCGCTCAACACCGTGCAGGCGTACGTCTCCAAGCTCCGCCGCGTCTTCGAGCCGGGCAGGACGAGGAACGTTCCCCCGACGGTTCTGGTCAGCAAACCGGGAGGCTACGTACTGGACGTCCCCGGCGGCGCGATCGACCTGGGCAGGGTGCGAGAGCGGCTGGCCGAGGGCAGGAGCCTGGGGGCCGGGGGCGACCACGAGGGAGCGGTCGGGCGGCTGCGGTCGGCATTGGGGGAGTGGAGCGGGGAGCCGCTCGCGGACCTCTCCGGCACCTCCTGGGCGGTGGAGGAGAGCGCACACCTGGCCGAGTTGCGGCTCACGATCGAGGAGGATCTGGCCGAGGCGGAACTCGCGCTCGGCCGGGGGGCGACGCTGACGGGCGGACTCGCCCATCTGATCGGCGCCCATCCCTTCAGGGAACGGCTGCGCGTGCTCGCCGCCCACGCGCTCTACCAGGCGGGACGGCAGGCCGACGCGCTCGGTGTGCTCGCCGAGGGACGCCGGCTGCTGATGGAGGACATGGGGCTGGACCCCGATCCCCGGTCGCGGGAGATGGAACGGCGCATCCTCGGCCAGGATCCCGAGCTGAGGCCCCGCCTCGTGGCGAGCACGGGCCAGGCGGTGGCGGTTGCGGAGAAGGCGGCGAAGGGGGAGGGCGCCGGGCTGGTGGGCCGGGACGCCGAGGCCGAGGTGCTGGAGCGGGCGGTCGCCGGTGCGGGGCATCGGGTGGTGCTGCTCGCCGGGGAGCCCGGTATCGGCAAGACCAGCCTGGCCGAGCACGCCGCGGAGGCCGCGCGGGCGCGGGACCACCGGGTGGTGTGGGGGCGCTGCTGGAGCGGTAGCGGCGCGCCGCCCTTCTGGCCCTGGACGCAGGCCGTGCAGGACCTGGTCGGCAGGGACGGCGAGCTGGCGCGGCTGGCCGGAGCCGGGCTGGCCGGAGCCGGGCAGGCCGGCGCGGGGCAGGCCGGGCAGTTCGCGTTGTACGAGGCGTTCGCCCGGCTGCTGAACGAGCACGGCCGGGTCCTGGTGGTCCTCGACGACCTCCAGTGGGCGGACACCTCGTCGCTGCGGCTGCTGGAGTTCCTCGCCTCCACCAGGCTCTGTCCCGAGTTGACCGTCGTGGCCACGTACCGCGACACCGACGTACGCCCCGGCGAACCGCTGGAGCACACCCTCGGCGCGCTGCTGCGGCTGCCGCACGTGCGGCGGCTGCTGCTGCGCGGCCTGGCCGAGGAGGAGATCCGCGAGTATCTGGGACGGGCGGGCGCCGACCCGGACCTGGCCGGGGAGATGGACAGGCTGACCGCGGGCAACCCGTTCTTCCTGGGGGAGGTGCTGCAACTCGGGGAGACCCCCGAGGCGCTGTCGGACGTCGTGCGCGGCCGGATGGCCGGTCTGCCGCCGGGTACCGAGGAGGTGCTGACCGTCGCGGCGCTGCTCGGCAGGGA
The DNA here is from genome assembly GCF_040635605.1 of Streptosporangium sp. NPDC006930. NCBI lineage: Bacteria > Bacillati > Actinomycetota > Actinomycetes > Streptosporangiales > Streptosporangiaceae > Streptosporangium > Streptosporangium sp. NPDC006930. The sequence continues at coordinate 263,364 of NZ_JBEYID010000003.1, forward strand.
GGCGGCGACCGACATCCTGACGCGCGTGGCGGAGCTGCCGGAGGAGCGGGTCCTCGACATCGTCGACGCCGCCGTGGGGGCCCGGTTGCTGGTGGAGGGGGACGGGCCGAGCTGCCGGTTCGTTCACGACATCGTCCGCGACGTGCTGCGCGAGGCACTGCCGCCCCTGCGCCGCAGGAAGCTGCACGCGCGGATCGCGGGGGTGCTGGAGGAGCGCAGCGGGACGCGCCTCACCGAGATCGCCCACCACTACCGCGAGGGCTTGCTGAACTCCCGGATGGCGGGCAGGGCGATCGGCTACACCCGGCGCGCGGCGGCCCAGGCGACCGCGCAGTTCGCCCACGAGGACGCGGTGGAGAACCTGGAGAGGGCGATCGGGATGATCGACCGGCTGCCGGAGCCTGACGACGCGCTCCGCTGCGACCTCCTGCTCGACCTGGCCGAGGCGCAGGCCGCGGCGGGGATGAGCGCCGCGGCCCACGTCTCCCTGGAGGCCGCCGCGGAGATCGCCGAACGGTTCGGCGACGACAACCGGCTGGCCAGGGCGGTCCTGGGGTTCTCCGACCCGATCTCTTCCGCCATGTACGAGGAGATGACCGGCATCGCCCGGCTGGCCGAGCGCATCGACAGGGTCCTCGCCTCCGACCTGGCAGGGGACTCGCCATGGCGGGCGCGACTGCTCGCCGCCGCCGCGCTGACCGGCTCCACCGTACGGCCCGTCGAGCGGAGCGCGGAGATGGCGGAGGAGGCGGTGCGGATGGCCCGCCTCACCGGTGACGAACGAACCCTGTCCAGGACGCTGATCGCCCTGCAGATCCTGCTGCGCTCCGGCCACGACCACGGGCGTCGCGAGGCGGTCGCCCGCGAGATCGCGGAGATCGGTCGCCGCGGCGGGGACCTGGTCGTCGAGTGGATCGGCAGGGAGAACGAGTACGTCGAGCTGAACGCGAGTGGGGACAGTGGGGACACGGAGCGGGCCGTGGAGCTGCTCGCCTGGCTGCGGGAGACCGCGGAGCGGCTCAGACTTCCCTCGATGATCAGCCTGGCCGCCTGGCAGACCGCGGTCCACGCCTACCTGTCCGGACGCTTCGACGACGCGCTCGCCGCGGCCGACGCGTCCGGTGCGGCCCACCCCGAGGGGGCGCTGGGCCGGGACGACGCGTCGTTGCGGCGGGAGATGTTCCGCTTTCTGGCCCTGCGAGCGGTGGACAAGGGCCACGGGCCGGCTCGGCCGCACGAGGGGGGTGAGGGGCACGGGGCGGACAGGAGTCACGGGCCGGGCGGGGCTCACGAGGTGGGCAAGGACCGCGATCAGGGCAGGGCGGGTGAGGCGCTCGCGCTGGCCGACGCGATGCTTGCCCGGCGCCCCGGCCAGAAGCCCTGGCGCGTCCTGCGCTGCCTGGCCCTGATCGACCTGAGCCGCACGGCCGAGGCGCGCGACACCTTCGCCGAGCTCTCCCGCGACGGGTTCGCGGAGATAGGTCCCGAACTGGCCTACCGGTTCGTCCCCGACGCGGTCAGCGAGGTCTGCGCGGCGCTGGGCGACGAGGCGGCGGGGAGGATCCTGTACGGCAGGCTCGCCCCGCACGCGGGCCGCTTGCTGGGCTGGTCCCTGACCGACCTGTGCCTGGCCAGGCTCGCCCTGCTCGGTGGTGACGAGGACCGGGCGAAGGCCCACCTGCGGGCGGCCGAGGCGTTCGCCGCCGGGGCGGGGGCACGCGTCTACGAGCCCGCGATCCGCGCGCTGGGCGAGAGGCTCCGCTCGGCGTGACGCCTCGCGGTCCGGCTCGCAGGGCCGGTACGTTTCGCCCGTGACGAGCGGGTTAGGTGGTGAAGGTGCGAGGAGGTTCACGGCCGGGGCAGGATCACCGTCACAGGAATGGGAATGTGCGCATGGCCACGCGAACATGGGGCATATCTCTCCACCGCCGAAAGGCGGTGCGTTGACATCCTCTCCACCGGCCGAGTCCGCTCATACTTTCGAGAGAAACCGCAGTACGGCGATGTGCCGTGTTCCCTCCCCCGCCTGAAGGCGGGGGTCACCACGCTCAAGAGGGACTGATGATCGAGATCTGGCCGGGTGACCCTTATCCCCTCGGGGCCACTTACGACGGCGCGGGAACCAACTTCGCGCTCTACACCGAGGCCGCCGAACGCGTCGAGTTGTGCCTGTTCGATGAGGAGAACAAGGAGACCAGGGTCACCCTCACCGAGTGTGAGGGCTTCGTCTGGCACGGATATCTGCCGGGCGTCGGCCCGGGACAGCGGTACGGCTACCGTGTGCACGGCCCCTACGACCCGCCGAGAGGGCAGCGGTGCAACCCCGCCAAGCTCCTCCTCGACCCGTACGCCAAAGCGGTCGAAGGGGATGTGAAATGGGACGAGGCGGTGTACGGCTACCGCTTCGGCGATCCCGACAGCCGCAACGACGCCGACTCGGCCGACTTCGTGCCGCGCTCCATCGTGATCAACCCGTTCTTCGGGTGGGGGCACGACCGGCCGCCGAGCACCCCGTACCACAACACGGTGATCTACGAGGCGCACGTCAAGGGCCTGACGATCAACCACCCGAAGATCCCCGAGCGGATCCGCGGCACGTACGCCGCGATCGGCCACCCGGAGATCATCGATCACCTGACCGCCCTCGGGGTGACGGCGATCGAGCTCATGCCGGTGCACCAGTTCGTCACCGACCACGTCCTCAGCGAGCGGGGCCTGACGAACTACTGGGGCTACAACAGCATCGGGTTCTTCGCGCCGCACAACGCCTATTCGAGCACCGGGCAGCGCGGCGGGCAGGTGCTGGAGTTCAAGGCCATGGTCAAGGCCCTGCACGAGGCGAACATCGAGGTCATCCTCGACGTGGTCTACAACCACACGGCCGAGGGCAACCACCTGGGTCCGACGCTGAGCATGCGCGGCATCGACAACGCCGACTACTACCGCCTGGTCGACAACGACAAGCGGTACTACATGGACACCACGGGCACCGGCAACAGCCTGTTCATGCGCTCCCCGCACGTGCTTCAGATGATCATGGACTCGCTCCGCTACTGGGTGATCGAGATGCACGTGGACGGCTTCAGGTTCGACCTGGCCTCCACGCTCGCACGTGAGCTGCACGAGGTCGACCGGCTGAGCGCCTTCTTCGACCTGGTCCAGCAGGACCCGGTGTTGTCGCAGGTCAAGCTGATTGCCGAGCCGTGGGACGTCGGGCCGGGTGGCTACCAGGTGGGCAACTTCCCCGCCCGGTGGACCGAGTGGAACGGCATGTACCGCGACACGATCCGCGACCTGTGGCGGGGCGAGCCCGCCGCGCTGCCCGAGTTCGCCTCCCGGCTGACCGGCTCCAGCGACCTCTACCAGGACGACAGCCGCCGCCCCGCCGCTTCCATCAACTTCGTCACCTGCCACGACGGGTTCAGCCTGCAGGACCTCGTCTCCTACAACCACAAGCACAACGAGGCCAACGGCGAGGACAACAGGGACGGCGCCGACGACAACCGCTCCTGGAACTGCGGCGAGGAGGGACCCGCCTCGCTCGCGATCGAGTCCCTGCGCGAGCAGCAGAAACGCAACTTCCTGACCACGCTGTTCCTGTCCCAGGGCGTTCCGATGATCTCCCACGGCGACGAGTTGGGCCGCACCCAGCGGGGCAACAACAACGTGTACTGCCAGGACAACGAGCTGAGCTGGGTCGACTGGTCCGACATCAGGGAGAACTGGCTGCTGCTCGAGTTCACCCGGCGGCTCGCCAAGCTCCGCGCCGACCACCCGGTGTTCCGCCGGCGCCGGTTCTTCTACGGGCGGCCCGTACGCGGTTCCGAGGAGAACCTCAGCGACATCGCCTGGCTCACTCCGAGAGGGGAGAAGATGACCGACGCGGACTGGAACGTGGGGTACGCCAAGTCGCTCGCCGTCTTCCTGAACGGCGACGCCATCACCGAGCCGGACCGCCGGGGCCGGCAGATCGTCGACGACTCGTTCCTGCTGCTGTTCAACGCCCATCACGACGTCATCAAGTTCACGCTTCCGAAGGACTACGGCGAGATGTGGCTGACGGAGATCGACACGGCGATGCCGATCACGGTCGACACCCGGGTCTGCCGGGCCGGAGAGAGCGTGCCGGTGGTCGGCCGCTCGGTGAGGGTGCTGCGCCGTGTCTGAGCCGATGACCCAGCCCGTCCCCGAGCCCGGCCCCCTGGAGCCCGTGCCCGGGACCGTCCCCCCGGGGTCCGTCCCGGAGCCTGTGCCTGAGCCCGCTCTGCCGCCGGATCCGCTGCCCGATGTCCTGCCCGGTTCCGTACCGCCGCAGGTCGCCCATGACGAGATCCTCGCGGGCGGCGCCCTCGGGACCGGGACCGGTGGGGACGTGACCGACCCCTTCGAGCTCCCCGAGGAGGTGCCCGCGCCCCCGCCGTCGCCCGGCTCGTACGAGGTTCCGGTCTCGACCTACCGCTTCCAGCTCACCCCCGACTTCGGGTTCGACAAGGTGGCCGAGCTCGCGCCGTACCTGCGGGATCTGGGAGTGAGCCACGTCTACCTGTCACCGATCCTGCAGGCGGTGCCGGAGTCGCGGCACGGCTACGACGTGACCGACCACTCGCGCGTACGCGAGGAGTTCGGCGGCGTCGAGGGTCTGCGGGAGCTGTCGGCGACCATGGCCCTGCACGGGATCGGCATCGTCGTCGACATCGTGCCCAACCACATGACGATCCCGGTGCCCGAGTCGGGCAACGCGCAGCTGTGGTCGGTGCTCAAGGAAGGGCCGGGCTCGCCGTACGCGGCGTGGTTCGACATCGACTGGTCCGTCGAGGAGGGCGACGGCACCGACGGTGGCGGCGCCGACGGCAAGGTGAACATGCCGGTGCTCGGCGACGAGGGCGAGACGGTGGCCGACGGCGACGTGCTGCGCTACCACGACCACGAGTTCCCGCTGCCCGACACGTACTACCGGCTGGTCGACTGGCGGCGCGGTCCCGGCTACCGCCGGTTCTTCGACGTGTCCTCGCTGATCGGGGTGCGGGTCGAGGACCCCGAGGTGTTCGACGCCACGCACGCCGTCATCCTCTCGCTGGTGGAGGAGGGGGTGATCCAGGGGCTGCGGGTGGACCACCCCGACGGGCTCGCCGAGCCGCGCGGCTACCTGTCGCGGCTGCGCGAGAGGTCAGGCGTGTGGACCGTGGCGGAGAAGATCCTGGTCGGCTCCGAGCGGCTGCCCGCCGACTGGGAGTGCGACGGCACCACCGGCTACGAAACGCTCAACCGGATCACCGGCCTGTTCGTCGACCCGGCGGGCAGGGAGCCGCTGGTCGAGCTGTTCACCAGGCAGACCGGGGTCGGCGACGACTACGCGGCGGTGGTCCGCGAGTCCAAGGCGGAGGTCCTGGACCTGTTCTTCGGCGCCGAGATCGACCGGCTGCACGCCGTCGTCGGCTCCGACCGCCGGACGTTGGTGGAGTTGCTCGCCGCGATGCCGGTCTACCGGGCCTACGCGGTGCCGGGCGAGCCGGTGCCCGAGGTCTCGACGAGGATCGTCGAGGAGGCGGGGCGGGTCGCCGCCGGGCGGCTGCCCGAGGGTGCCCCTGTGGCGGAGGTCGTCGAGCGGGTCCTGACCGGGCCCGCCGACGCGATCACCCGCTTCCAGCAGACCTGCGGCCCCGTGATGGCCAAGGGGGTCGAGGACACCGCCCTCTACCGCTGGTACCCCCTGTCCTGCCTGAACGAGGTGGGCGGCGAGCCCGACCGCTTCGGCGGGTCCGTCGAGGAGTTCCACGCGTTCTGCCGGGAGATGTCACCGGGCACGATGACGACGCTCTCCACGCACGACACCAAGCGTTCCGAGGACGTACGGGCCAGGCTCGCCGTGCTGTCCGAGATGCCGGAGGAGTGGGCGGCCGCGGTCGGCGAGTGGTCCTCGAAGGTCTCCTTCGACCCGGCCCTCGACTATCTGGCCTGGCAGAACCTGATGGCCTCCTGGCCGATCGGACCCGACAGGTTCTTCGAGTACCTGTTCAAGGCGGCCCGCGAGGCCAAGACCTCGATCTCCTGGGCCACCCCCGACCCGGCCTACGAACGCGGCATCCGCGACTTCGTCGGCCGGGCCGTCGAGGAGTGCGGGGCGTCGGTCGCGGAGTTCGCCGCGAGGATCGAGCCGTACGCCAGGTCCAACTCGCTCGGGCAGAAGCTCGTCCAGCTCATGCTGCCCGGCGTGCCCGACCTGTACTGGGGCAACGAGATCACCGACTTCTCCCTGGTCGACCCGGACAACCGGCGCCCGGTCGACTTCCAGCTGCGCCGCCGGATGCTCTCGGCGGCCCAGGCCCACGCGAGCCAGGAACACCCGGACGAGCCTCACCCGAGCCCCGCCGCCACGGCCGGCCTCAGCTGGGACGAGGCCAAGCTGGCGATCACCGCCCGTGCCCTGGACCTGCGCCGGAGGCTGGACCCCGAGGCGCCGTACGTCCCGATCGAGGCCGGGGAGCACGCGATCGCCTTCGCGAGGGGGGAGCGGGCCGTGACGGTGGCCACCCGGCTGCCCGTCGGCCTGGAGCGGCGCGGCGGCTGGGGGAGCACCACGCTCACCCTGCCGCATGGCACGTGGCGGGACCTGCTGTCGAGTACCGAGTACACCGGCCGGATCCCGCTCGCCCACCTGCTCTCCGTTCACCCTGTCGCGCTTCTGGAAAGGGTCTGACCGATGTTCGAGGTATGGGCGCCGTCGGCGACGGCGGTTGACGTGGAGATCGGCGAGGTCCGCTACCCGATGTCGTCGGCGGGCGGCGGCTGGTGGGCGGTGGAGGTCCCCGGCGCGGGGCACGGCACCGACTACCGGTTCCGGCTGGACGGGGGCGAGGCGCTGCCGGACCCCAGGACGAGGTGGCAGCCCGAGGGGATCTTCGGGCCGAGCCGGGTCTACGACCACGGCCGCTTCGAGTGGGGCGACGCGCTGTGGCGGGGCCGTGACCTGCCGGGCGCGGTCATCTACGAGCTGCACATCGGCACCTTCACCCCCGAGGGCACCTTCGACGCGGCGATCGGCAAGCTGGAGCACCTGGCGGAGCTCGGTGTCGACTTCGTGGAGATCATGCCGGTGCCGCCGGTGCCCGGCGGGCGCAACTGGGGTTACGACGGCGTGGACCTGTGGGCCGTCACCGAGACCTACGGCGGCCCCGACGGGCTCAAGCGTTTCGTGGACGCCTGCCACCGGAGCGGGCTCGGCGTGATCCTCGACGTCGTCTACAACCACCTCGGCCCCTCGGGTAACTTCCTCGCCCCCTTCGGCCCGTACTTCCACTCCAGTGCCTCCTCCTTCTGGGGGCAGGCCGTGAACCTCGACGGCCCGGGCTCCGACGAGGTGCGCGCCTACTTCGTCGGCAACGCGCTGCAGTGGTTGCGCGACTACCACATCGACGGCCTGCGGCTGGACGCCGTGCACGCCCTGCACGACAACAGGGCCGTGCACCTGCTGGAGGAGATCGCCGTCGAGGCGGAGGCGCTGTCGGCGGCGGTGGGCAGGCCGCTCACACTCATCGCCGAGTCCGACCTCAACGACCCCCGGCTGATGACCCCCCGCGAGGCCGGGGGGTTCGGCCTCGCGGCGGCGTGGAACGACGACGTCCACCACGCCCTGCACGTGGCGGTGACCGGTGAGCGGCACGGCTACTACGACGACTTCCACGGCGCCCTGCCCAAGGTGCTGGCTCGCGCCTACTACCACGACGGGACCTACTCCTCCTTCAGGGGGCGCTCGCACGGCCGCCCGGCGTCACACGTGCCCGGTTACCGTTTCGTCTGCTGCGCGCAGAACCACGACCAGATCGGCAACCGGGCCGAGGGCGACCGGATGGAGCCCGAGGCGCTGCGGCTGGCCGCGGGGCTCCTGCTGACCTCGCCGTTCACGCCCATGCTGTTCATGGGGGAGGAGTGGGGGACGCGAGCGCCGTTCCTGTTCTTCACCGACCACGTCGAGCCGCAGCTGCGCGAGGGCGAGGGGGATCGGCGGCGGCGGGAGTTCGTCGGCTTCGGTTACGACGACTGGGCGGACAAGGCCCCCGATCCCGGTGAGGAGATGACGTTCCTGCGTTCCAAGCTCGACTGGAGCGAGCTGGACGACGACGCCCACCGGGCACATCTCGACTGGTACCGGGCACTGATCGCGCTGCGCCGCGCTCACCCGGAGCTGACGGACCCGAGGCTGGATCGGGTACGCGTCGATCACGGCGAGTCCTGGCTGGTCGTGCACAGGGGAGGGCTCAGGGTGGCGGCGAACCTCGGCCCGGTGGCGCTCACGGTGAGGCTTGGGACGGGCGGGGCCGCGCGATCAGGGCACGGTCACATCCTGCTCGCCTCCGACCCGTCGGCGACCGTGGAGGGGGAGGAGCTCTCCCTGCCTCCCCGATCCCTCGCGATCGTGCGGCTGGATCCGGCGCTCTGACCGGCCGGTGATCCCCTGGTCCGCGCCTGACCGTCACGGCCGCCGTCGCGGGGTCAGGCGGCCACGTGGTTGCGCAGCCGGAGATCCTCCGGGTACGGGGAGAAGTATGTCTGGTCCCGTACGTAGTCGGCGGCGAGGCTCTGGGCGTGGTGGCGGATCAGGGTCGCCGGGACGCTCAGCGCCACCTGCCCGGCCCGGTAGGAGGCGATGACCTCCGTCAGGTCGGCCCGGCGTGCCGGGTCGAGCGCGTCGCCCACCATTCCCACGCAGTGCTGCAGGACGTTGACGTGCCGGCCGATGCTCGCCTTGGTGGCGAACGCCGTGTCGAAGACGCGGGTGTAGTCGGCGGCCAGTTCCTCGCGGGGCCGCGTGCCCGCGCCGGCCACCAGCCGGCCCGCCTCCCTGAAGGCGACGGGGTCGTGGGCGAGTAGCTGCATCTTGTGCCGGGCGTGGAAGGACACCAGGTCGCGAGGGCGCCAGTCGCTCTCCAGCAGGGCGCGGAGCCGGGCGTGGGCGAAGATCCGTTCTACGAAGTTCTCGCGGAGCAGGGCGTCGTTGAGCCGCCCCTCGTCCTCGACGGGCAGCAGTGGATGGGCGTCGAGGACCACGCCCGCGAACACCCCCCTGCCCTTGCGGCCCACGGTCGTGCCACCCGCGTGGACGGGGATGCCGTGCACCCCGCAGCTGGGGCTCTTGGACTTGAGGATGTAGCCGTCCACCTCCAGCAGGGTGGGAACCCGCTCGGCGGCGAGGGCGGTCATCCTCTCGGTGAGGTCCACCCGGCTCTTCCTGGTGACCAGCCGTATGCCGTCCGGTGAGAGCTCCAGACGCAGCGTCTCGCGCGGGCTGCCGAGGCCGATCTCCATCTCCGGGCAGATGTGCACCCACTCGACGTGTTTGTCCAGTTCGTTGTTGAGGAACCGGTTGCGGCTGTGTCCGCCGTCGAACCGGACCGGCTCGCCCATCAGGCAGCTGGACACCGCGACCCTCGGTTTGACGGCCCGTCGGCCCGCCTCGCCGGTTCCGTCCATCTTGCCCATCTTGCCCACGTTGTCCACCTTGTCCAGCGCGCTCGAACCGCTCGCGCCACGCACGGCGGACACTTTCTCCCGGTGTGGTTCGGCGCCCCGGTCGCGCGTCGTGACCGTGCCGAGGATGCCGGACAGGCGGCGCAGGCCGCGTGCCGTACGGGCCTTGATCGTGCCGAGCGGGATGCTCAGCTTCTCGGAGATCTCCTGCTGGGTCAGGTCGTCGTAGTAGGCCAGCTCGATCGCCTGGCGCTGCGGCTCGGGCAGCCTGGCGAGAGCCCGCCGCACCTGGTCGCGCTCCGCCAGCTGCTCACCGTCGGCCCGGCCGTCGTCGCCGACGGGGTCCGCGATCACATCCAGCGGCACCGTTTGGAAGGTGCGTATCCGCAGCTGGTCGACCGCGCGCTTGTGGGCGATCCCGAGCATCCAGGCGGGGAGGCTGCGTTCGGGGTCGAAGCGGTGCCGGGAACGCCAGACCTCCGCGAACACGATCTGCTGAAGATCCTCCACATCCTGCGGCCGAACGAATCGCCGCAGGTAGGAGCGGACGAGAGGCCCGTGGGTGCGGAAGCACTCGGTCAGGGCCGCCTCGTCGCCCTCGGCGAACCGGGTGTTCAGGTGGTCTGTCATGATGCCTCCCTTGCCTCAATAACCTATTCAAAACTTATTCATAGTCGCTAGATGGCGGTGATCGCAAGTGGGGGCAGGGAGATATCCGCAGGTCCGACGGGTCTGGCGGGGAGTTCGGTGAGGAGAAGGACGACACGGCGCGACCGGGGGAGGAAGGCGGGACATCCCCGAAAGGCGGCCCCGCGCGGCAGGAGGAGGCGACGTGGGACGGTCAGGAGAGGGTGGGCCGAGGAGCCGGAGGGCGGGCACGACGTCCCGTCGGCGATCAAGATCTCTGATCACCGGTGAGGGCACGATCCGACCCTGGGACCCAAGGTCCAGGGGAGGGGAGCGTTCCCTCAGTAGCGGCTACCGGGCACCGGGTCTGCCCGAACAGCGGGGAACCGGTGACTCCCGTCAGGCGAGGGCCGCGGCGGTGACGCGGGTGAGCGCGTCCTGGAACGACGTGACGCGGGGGACGGACGCGGGCAGGCCGTCCCACCAGCCGGGGCCGCCCGCGACGACCAGGCTCGACGGGCGGAGCGTGGGCAGAGAGGCGAGGGGGGCGGGGTCGCCGGTCTCGGGCTGCTGGGACCAGACGAAGACCACCGAGGGGCGCAGCCGCCGCATCGCGTCCGCCAGCGCCGGGTACGGGGTCCTGGCGCCCAGCACCCTGGTCTCCACGCGGTGGTCGGTGGTGAGCGCCGCGGCGAGCGCGTAGAGCGGCAGGCTGTGCAGGTCGTGCTCGGCGCAGGCGAGCAGGACGGGGCGGTCACCGGCCGGCCGGGCGGGGCGCTCGGTGAGAGGGATGAGCGCGGCGAGCAGCCGGTCGGAGAACAGATGCTCGATCTCGATGCTCGCCCCGCTCTCCAGCTGGCGCCTGCAGATCGTCTCGAAGACCGGCAAAACCAGGCACTCCCAGGTCCACCGCACGCCGTGTCTGGCCAGCGCCGCGCCGATCCACTCCTGGACGGCCCCGCTGTCCAGCGTCATCGTCGCCCGCGTCAGCATCGCCACCGTCGGCACGCCCGGCGGCCGCGTCGCAGTGAGGGGCGAGATCTTTTCGCGGGCGGGCCGCCCGGACTCCCACTCCGCCGGAGGCGGCGGGACGGTCTCGATCTTCAGGACCTCCCGTGCCGCGTCGGAGGCGGGCACCCCGCTCCTGATGAGCCGGTTCATCTCCTCCAGGCGCCACAGGTCGCGGGCGTCGTAGCGGCGGTGCCCCCCCGGGCTCCGGCGGCTCGGGCCCACGCCGTAGCGTAGGTTCCAGGTCCGCAGCGTGGGGGCGGGCACTCCGAGGCGTCGTGCTACGGCCCCGATGCCGTAGCTCGGTTCCTCGACGATCGCCACCTGACGCTGCTCATCCATCTCGTCCCATTTTAAGCCTGCTATCTGCCGTACCAGCCTGACAGGCGACGCGAGCGGTTGCTCCATGAACACTTATTCGATTTCCGGGCCCCTGGCGGATGCAACCAACGGAGTGTGACCGGCCGAAGGGGAATCGTGACCGATACTGTGATCGTTTTGTTCAGCCGTGATCTTCGGGTGCACGACCATCCGGCACTCGCCGCGGCGTGCGAGCACGCACGTCATGTCGTCCCCCTCTTCGTCGCGGACCCCTCCGTACCCGGGGGCGACCGCCGGGGATTTCTCGCCGAGTGCCTCGCCGATCTGAGCGAATCGCTCCGCGAGCGGGGTGGTGAGCTGGTCGTGCGCCGTGGTGATCCGATCGCCGAGACGATGCGCCTGGCGCGGGAGACGGGGGCACGGGCCGTCCACGTCAGCATGGACGTCAGCACCCTCGCGCGGCGCAGGCAGCGACGCCTGGCCGAGGAGTGCGAGCGCGCCAGGACGGCGTTCCACATGTTTCCCGGTTTGACGATCGTGCCCCCCGACGCGCTCAGGCCGTCGGGCGGAGGTGACCACTACCGGGTCTTCACGCCCTACTGGCGGGCCTGGGCCCGGCAGCCGCGCAGGGAGGTGCTCAAGGCCCCCGGTGTGGTGCGCGTTCCCGAGGGCGTGTGGGCCGGGAGGCTGCCCGAGCCGGGGCGCGAGTCGCACGAGCTGTTCGGGGGCGGTGAGACGGTCGGGCGCCGGAGGATGAGGCAGTGGCTGAAGCACTGCGTGGACGACTACGCCGACGGCCACGACGACATGGCGGGTAACCGCACCTCCAGGCTCAGCCCCTACCTGCGCTTCGGCTGCGTCTCGCCGCTGGAGCTGGAGGCGCTCGCGAGGGAGGCGGGAGGCACAGGAAAGGGCGGTGGGGGTGGTGGGGGCGGCGAGGGTACTGAGGAGTTCGTCAGGCAGCTGTGCTGGCGCGACTTCTTCTACCAGGTGACGCGGGCCTTCCCGCGCATCAACCGCGACGACTACCGGCCACGCGGGCACGAGTGGCGCGACGACGACCACGCGGCGCAGGCGTGGAAGGAGGGCATGACCGGGGTTCCGATCGTGGACGCCGGGATGCGGCAGTTGCTCACCGAGGGATGGATGCACAACCGGGCCCGCATGATCGTGGGATCGTTCCTCGTCCGGCGGCTCGGTGTCGACTGGCGCGTCGGCGCCGACCACTTCTTCGATCTGCTGCTCGACGGCGATATCGCCAACAACTACGGCAACTGGCAATGGGTCGCCGGGACGGGCAACGACACCCGGCCCAACCGGCCCGTCAACCACATCCGGCAGGCCAAAAGGTACGACCCGGAGGGCGAGTACGTCCGCCGTCACGTCCCCGAGCTCGACACCGTGCCCACGAGGATGATCCACGAGCCCTGGAGGCTCCCCTCGGGCGTCCCGGGCTATCCGGCGCCCCTGGTGTCCATGGACTGAGCCGGCCGGGTCGTCGCCCGCTAGAGGCGCACCCACCTCGCGACGGGGGCCCTCACGATGAGAAACCCCGGCGGCGGTGGGCTTTCCCGGCCGAGGCGCCTGGCCGGGAACAGATGATGATGACCAGCTACTACCGCGACGACATGACCGGCCTGCCGG